>DASVDQ010000106.1 GCA_036381035.1 Trueperaceae bacterium
CTCATCGACGAGCCCACGCGCCGGGGACGGGTCTCGGCCGTGATCATGCTGATCGTCGTGATCAGCCTGCCGTTCAACTACCTGGCGGCCGAGTGGTTCAGGACGCTCCACCCCGCCAAGAGCGTCAACCTGGACGGCAGCGGCGTGACGATGGACGCCTCCATGCTGCGCGTGCTGCTCGTGAACGTCGCCGTCGCCGGGCTGATCTACCTCTACTTCGTCTCCGAGCGCGTGCGCATCGGCCTGTTCAAGCTGCCGCGGGCGGCCGAGGGGTCGGCGCCCGTGTCCACGGAGGTAGTCCGTGTGGGCTGACCTGACACCCAACCAGTGGGTGGCGATCGCCTGGGTCGAGCTGCTCGTCGTCTACGCCGGCTACTTCCTCTACCTGCGGTGGCTGGAGCGCAAGAAGCCCGAAGCGGAAGGTGAGGAGTGAGGAAGAAGGTCGTCTACGCCGCCCTCGGCGTGGTCGTGCTGGCGGCCGCGGGGCTGATGATCGCCCGCGCCCTCCAGACGTCGCTCGTCTACTTCGTGCTGCCCAGCGAGTACGCGCGCGACGCGTCGAGCTTCGAGGGCAGGCGCATACGCCTGGCTGGCCTCGTCGAGCCCGGCAGCGTGTCGTTCGACGACGCCGACCTCCAGCTCACGTTCAACGTCACGGACTCCGTGCGGTCCTACCCGGTCAGGTACCGGGGCGCGCCGCCGGACCTGTTCCAGGAGAACGGCGGGGTCGTCGTCGAGGGCCGCTTCGAGGGCGACACGTTCGTGGGCGACAACCTGCTCGTCAAGCACAGCAGCGACTACAGGCCGCCCGAGGACGGACACGTCGACGTCGAGGCACTGAAGGAGTCGCTGCGCTGAGGGGAGAGCCGTGCAGCTAGAGCTGGGCGTGGTGGGCGGCGCCGCGGCGTTCCTGGCGTTCGCCGTGGCGCTCTACGGCGCCGTCGCGGGTTCCGTCGGCGCCGGCCGGCGCGACGCGCGCCTCATGACCTCGGCGCGCCTGGCCGCGGTCGCGGGCTTCCTCGTGGCCACGGTGGCGGTGCTGGTCATGGAGGCCGCGCTGCTCACCGACGACTTCTCGGTCGCCTACGTCGCGCAGCACTCGCGGGTCGCCTCGCCCGTCTGGGTGAAGGTCGTGACCATGTGGGCCGCGCTCGAGGGCTCGATCCTCCTGTGGGCCTGGCTGCTGTCCGGCTACACCGCGCTCGTAGCGGCCGTCGCCCCGCTGAACCCCCTGCGCCCCTGGGCGCTGGCGGTGATGCAGGGCGTGCAGACGTTCTTCTTCTTCGTCCTGGCGTTCCTCGCCAACCCGTTCACGGTGCTCGCCAACCCGCCGCTCGACGGGCCCGGGCCCAACGAGCTGCTGCAGAACCACTGGATGATGGCGGTGCACCCGCTGCTCATGTACCTCGGGTTCGTGGGGCTCACCGTGCCGTTCGCGTACGCGATGGCGGCGCTCATCACGCGTCGCCCCGGCGCGGAGTGGATGACGATGACGCGCCGCTGGACGCTCACCGGCTGGGGCTTCCTCTCGGCCGCGATCGTCGCCGGCGGCTGGTGGAGCTACGAGGTGCTCGGCTGGGGCGGCTACTGGGCGTGGGACCCCGTCGAGAACACCAGCCTCATGCCGTGGCTCACGGCCACCGCGTTCATCCACTCGGTGCAGGTGCAGGAGCGCCGGCACATGCTCAAGCCCTGGAACGTGGCGCTGATCCTCACGACCTTCTCGCTCTCGATCCTCGGCACGTTCCTCACCCGCTCCGGCGTCGTCTCCTCCGTGCACGCCTTCGGCAACGGGCCCGTGGGACCCGCGTTCCTCGCGTTCTTCGTCCTCGTCGTCCTGTTCGCGTTCGGCCTCCTCGCCACGCGCTGGGAGGAGGTCAAGGACCGGGCGGAGCTCGACTCGCTGGTGAGCCGCGAGGGCGGCTTCCTCGGCGTGAACGTCCTGTTCCTGGCCATCACGTTCGCCGTGCTGCTGGGCACGCTGTTCCCCCTGATCGTCGAGGCGCTGACGGGCGACCGCGTCACCGTGGGCGCACCCTTCTTCGACCAGGTCACCCTGCCGCTGTGGCTGCTGGTGCTGCTGCTCATGGGCATAGGCCCGCTGCTGCCGTGGCGCAAGGCCGAGGAGCAGTCGCTGCGCCGCAACCTCGCCTGGCTGCTGGGCGGGCTCGTCGTCGCCGGCGCGGCGGCGTGGCTGCTGGGCGTGAGGAAGGCCTTCCCCGCGCTCACGGTCGCCCTGGCCGGCTACAACCTCGTGTCGCTGGGGCTCCTGCTCTCCGGCGCCCTGGTCCCGCGCCTGCGCCTCGCCGGGCGACCGGCCCTGGACGTGCTGCGGAGCTACGCGCACGAGAACCGCCGGCGCGTGGGCAGCATGATCGTGCACTTCGCCGTCGTGGTCATCGCCGTGGGCGTGGCGTTCTCGAGCGGGTACCGCGTGGACGAGCAAGTGCGCCTCGACGTCGGCGGGTCGGCCGAGTTCGAGGGCTACACGCTCACCGCCACCGACCTGTTCGTCGACCCCACCCCGGCGCGCGTCAGCGCCGGCGTGCTCGTCGAGGTGCGCCGCGGCGAGCGCCTGCTCACCACCCTGCGGCCGCGCATCAACGTCTTCGCGGGCAGCGCCCGCGGCATCCCCACGCCCGACGTGATGTACACGCCGTGGCACGACGTCTACCTGAGCCTCAACAGCAACGTCACCCCCGAGACGACGTTCGTGGTGCTGCGCGTCGTGAAGAGCCCGCTCGTCACCTGGATCTGGGTGGGCGGCGCGATCCTCGTGCTCGGCACCGCCTACGCCCTAGGCGGCGCGACGCGGCGCGTCCCCGTGAGGGCCAGCGTGCCGGCAGCGGCGGCGAGGGAGGCGTAGGTGCGCCGGCAGGGGGTCGTCATCACGGTCCTCGTCGTCGCGGCCCTGGGCGGCCTCTTCGCCTTCGGGCTGCTGCGCGGCGAGCCCGACAGGGACATCCCCTCCGAGCTCGTGGGCAAGCCGGCGCCGCCGTTCGAGCTGCCGGTCCACGCGCGCTACCGCGACGAGTTCGGCGAGACGCTCTCGCTGGCGGACCTGAGGGGACGCCCGCTCGTCGTGAACTTCTGGGCCTCGTGGTGCGCGCCCTGCTACGACGAGGCGCCGGTGCTGGAGGCCTACTGGCGCGAGTACCGGGACACGGACGTGCTGTTCGTCGGCATCCAGACGCAGGACCGCGGCAAGCGCGCCGAGGGCACCGCGTTCATCGAGCGGTTCGACCTCTCGTTCCCCAACCTCATCGACGACGACAGCGCGGTCAGCGTCGACTGGGCGCTCTTCGGCGTGCCGGAGACGTTCTTCGTCTCCCGCGACGGCGTCGTCGTCGACAAGCACATCGGACCCGTCACCCCGGAGCTGCTGGACCGCCAGCTCGCGGCGCTGCTGCAGTGAGGAGGGTCATCGCCAGCGGCCGGCGCTCGGCGGCGGCGCTCCTCCTCCTGGCGCTGCTCTGCGCCGCCCTGGCCCAGGCCGTGGAGCTCGACTCGCGCGTCTTCGACATCGCCAGGCAGCTCCGCTGCCCCGTCTGCACGTCGGAGAGCGTCGCCGACTCCAGCGCCGAGCTGGCGCAGCAGATGCGCGAGATCATCCAGCAGCAGCTCGACGAGGGCAGGAGCGAGGCGGAGATCCTCGCGTTCTTCCAGGCGCGCTACGGCGACTGGATCCTGCTCGACCCGCCCAAGCGCGGGCTCCACCTCGTCGTGTGGGTGCTGCCGATCGCCGCCGGCGTGGCCGGGGTCGCGGCGTTGGTCGTGCTGGGACGCCGCTGGGTGAGCCGCTCCCGCGAGCCCGTCGAGGTGGACCCTGAGGACATCGCGCGCGTCAGGTCGGAGCTGGAGGGGCGGGGCCGGTGATCACCTTCCTCGTCGTCGCCCTGCTCGCGCTGTTGGCGTTCGCGTACGTCGCGCTGCCGCTCCTGTCGCCGCGCCACGCCGACCCACTGCCCGACGACACCGACCCGGTGCTGGCCGGACTGCAGGAGGAGAAGGCGGCCCTGCTGCGCGCCATCGCTGAGCTCGAAGCCCGCGGGGACCTGGACCCGGAGCGGCGCGAGCGGCTGAGGCTGCGCTACGAGGCCAAGGCCGCCGCTGCGCTCAAGGCCATCGACGCCCGCCAGGCCGCGCTGGCCGCCGGCGGGTGGCGCGGCGCGTCCGCGCCGGCTGAGACCCCGCCCGGCGAGCCCACGCCGGCGCCGCAGGCGGCCAAGCGCCGCCGGCCGCCGGTGGCCGCCGTCGCGCTGCTCGGGCTCGCGGTGCTGGCCGCGGCGTTCCTGCCCTCCTACGTCCTGCCGCGCGTCGGCCAGGACGCGAACGTCACGACCACAGACGTAGAGGCGGCGCGGCAGATACGCGACCTGCGGCGCGCCGCCGACCGCGAGCCGACGCCGGAGAACCTCATGGCCCTCGGCGACGCCTACCTCGAGGTGGGCCAGCTGGAGGACGCCCGCGAGGCCTACCTGCGCGCCGCGGAGGCCGACGAGGTGCCGCCCGCGGTGTTCCAGCGGCTGGCCGTGCTGGCGCTCCAGGACGACCTGGGCGAGGCCCAGGGCTGGCTCGAGCGCGCCGCGGCCGTGGCGCCAGACGACTCCCAGACGCTGTTCCTCCTCTCCGAGGTCGCCTACGCCAACGGCGACCTGCAGGCGGCGGAGAGCTCGCTGCGGCGCTACGTCGACGTCGTGGGCGGCGAGCCGGACGCGACGATCGCCGCGCGCCTCGAGCTCTTCGAGCGCGTCGACGACCTCACGGCGGCCGTCGAGGCCGAGCCCACCGCGGAGAACCTGCTGGCCCTTGGCGACCTCTACTGGCGCGCCGGCGACCTGCGCGGCGCGGCCTCGACCTACGTGCGGGCGATCACGGAGGCGGGCGCGCAGGACCCCGTCGCGCTCTCGCGCATGGGCGAGCTGATGCTGCGGTCGGGAGCGCCCGCCGACGCCGCGGCGCTGATCGAGCGCGCCGCCGAGTCGGGCGGCGTGGAGGGTCTCGAGCCGTCGGCGCGGCTCGCCCTCGGCGAGGCCTACGTGCGCCTCCGCCGCTTCGACGAGGCCGTGGAGGTACTGGAGGCCTACCAGGCCGCGGGCGGGGACGACCCGGCGGCCGACGAGCTGCTGGCGAGCGCCCGCGCCGGCGTGGTCCCGGGCGAGGTGGGCGCCCCCGGCGACCTGGCCGCCGTCGCGGAGCCCGAGCATCCGGGCGCGGCGGTCTTCGCGGCGAACTGCGCCCAGTGCCACGGGCCCGCGGGCGGGGGCGGCATGGGCGTCGCGCTCGCCGGCAACGCCCGCGCCGCGAACGAGGCCAACGTGCGGGACGCCGTGACGTTCGGCCGCGGGATGATGCCGGCCTTCGGCGCCACGCTCAGCCAGGAGGAGCTCGACGCCGTGGTCGCCTACGTCGTGGAGGTCGTCTCCCGGCGATGAGCGACGGACGCGAGCAGGACGCGAGGCCGGCGGGGGCCGACAGCGTCGGACGCCCCGAGGACGCACAGCCGGCGGCTGCCGACAGCGACGGACGCGAGCAGGACGCGCGTCGGGAGGGCGGACCCTCGAGCGGCGCGCCCCCGGACGAGGGCCGCCGCCAGGTCGTCAAGTGGCTCTGGCGGGTGCCCGTGCTGGCCGTGATCGGCGGCGGCGGCTACGGCCTGTACCGGGCCGTCGACGTCCACTTCTTCAAGCGCCGGCCCGACCCCACGCCCGACTTCGTCGACGCCGGACCGGTGACCGTCGCGCCCCTGGAGGCCTTCGCCGACGCGTGGGACGCCGTCGAGTTCCTGCTCGAGGCCACGCCCGCCGTGGCCGTGCGGGTGCCCCGGCCGGTGCCGGGCGGCGTCAGCGCGGGCGACGCGCACCTCGTCGCCTTCAGCCGGGTCTGCACGCACCACCAGTGCGTCGCGACCCTCAACACCGACGTCGCCGCCATCAACCTCGGCTTCAACTACGACGCGACCACGCCCGCGATCACCTGCCCCTGCCACCTCAGCGTCTTCGACCCGTTGCGCGCGGGTCAGGCGGTCAGCGGTCCCGCGGTGCTGCCGCTGCCGCGCGCGCGCCTCGAGCTGCGAGGTGGCGAGGTCGTGGCCACGGGCTGGGAGCGCCCGCGCGGCTGAGGCTAGGCGGCCGGCACCAGGCTGAGGCACGGCAGGTGCCAGGCGCCCGGACGTGCCCCTGCGGCCGGCCGGCGCAGGGCCGAGCCTCGGAGGGAACCGCCCACCACGTGCCGCCGGCGAGGCGCGACGTAACATCGGGCCGAGAGTCCAGGCGCCCGGCGGCGGGCGCGCGCGAGGAGCTCACATGAACCCGCTCAAGAGGCTGCAGGAGCACGGCCAGTCCGTGTACCTCGACGAGATCCGGCGCTCGTGGCTCGAGGACGGCACGCTGCAGGAGCTCATCGACCGCGACGGGCTGCGCGGCGTGACCTCGAACCCGGCGATCTTCAACAAGGCCATCGCCCAGTCGGGCGACTACGCGGCGGCGATCGCGGCCCTGGCCGCGCGCGGGGCCACCGTGGAGGACGCCTACGAGGACCTGGTCGTCGAGGACATCGGCCGCGCCGCCGACATGTTCAGGCCCACCTACGACGGCTCGGGCGGCCGGTACGGCTTCGTGTCGCTCGAGGTCTCGCCGGAGGTCGCCCACGACGAGGAGGCCACCTACGCCGAGGCCACGCACCTGTGGCGGCGCCTCGGCAGGCCGAACGTCTTCATCAAGGTGCCGGCGACGCTGGCGGGCCTGGGAGCGATCCGTCGCCTCATCGCCGACGGCGTGAACGTCAACGTCACCCTGCTGTTCGGTCTGGAGCGCTACGAGCGCGTGATCGACGCCTACCTCGCCGGGCTCGAGGACCGGCTCGCGCGCGGCGAGGGCCTGCGCGGCGTGAACTCCGTCGCCAGCTTCTTCCTCAGCCGCTTCGACGTGCACGTGGACCCGCTCCTCGACGCCATGGGCACGCCGGAGGCGCTGGCCCTGCGGGGTCGCGCGGCCATCGCCTACGCGAAGGTGGCGTACGACGTCTTCTCCCGCCGCTTCGCGGAGGCTGACCCCCGCTGGCCGCGCCTCGCCGGCGCCGGCGCGCGCGTCCAGCGCCTGCTGTGGGCCTCGACGGGCACGAAGGACCCCAGCTACCCGGACACGAAGTACGTCGAGCCGCTTATCGGTCCCGAGACCATCAACACGATGCCGCTCGAGACCCTGAACGCCTACAGGGACCACGGCGACCCGGCGACGCGCGTCACCGAGGGTCTCGACGAGGCCAAGCGCGTCATCGCCGACCTGCGCGCCCTGGGCATAGACCTCGAGGAGGTCGCCGCGAGGCTCGAGGAGGAGGGCGTCGAGAAGTTCGTCACGCCCTTCCGCAGCCTGCTGAGGACGCTCGAGGGCGCCCTGCGCGAGGCCGCGGTGTCGGCGGGGAGCTGAGGGCCGGCCTCAGCCCCTCCCCTCGTCGCGCGCGGCGCGCCGCAGCAGGAAGAAGTAGCCCACGATGCCGATCGCGGCGAACGAGAACCACTGGACGGCGTAGCTGAGGTGGGGCCCCTCGCCGAGGTCCGGCTCGGGCAGCGGCAGCGGCAGGTCGCCGGGGTGCGGGGGCGTGACCGAGGTCAGCTCCACGTAGGCCTCCACCAGCGGGTAAGGCATCTGGCCCTGCAGGCGCTCGACGTCGACGTAGTACGCCTGGACCAGCTCGCCTTCGGCGGGGTCTCGGGGCCCGAAGGACCCTGCCCTACCGCCGGTCGGCCGCCGCAGCCGGCCGGTGACCGTGACCTTCCCCGCCGGCGGCGGCGCCTCCGCCACCGGCACCCGGTCCATCGCGTAGGGCACCCAGCCGCGCTCGACGAGCACGGCCGACCCGGCGAGCCCCGCGCGGCTGAGGACGAGCGGCGTGAGGACGTGGAAGCCGGGCTGCCCGTCGCGGGTACGGCCCCGCAGCAGCACCTCCTCGGACGAGTCGAACTCCCCTACCGCGGTGACGGCGCGGTACTCGGGCAGCTCCCCGCCCTCGGCCAGCACCTGGCCGATCGGGGCGGGCGGGAGCCCCATGCGCTCGACGACCTGGGCCACGTGCGCGCGCCGCTGCTCGAGCCGCCTCAGCTGCCACAGGCCGAGGTTCACGAACAGCACGACGAGCGCGAGCGCCAGCAGGTGGCCGGCGAGCCACCGCGGCCTGAGGAGGACGTGACGCATCAGCCGCGCGGCGGCCGCTTCACAGCAGGGCGCGGTCGAGGGCCATCGTCAGGAACAGCAGCGCCAGGTAGGTCATCGAGTACTTGTAGAGGGGCAGCGCCGTGACCTTGTCGACCGAGCCGCCCTCGCGCACGACCCTGAACACCGCCGCGACGCGCAGCGCCAGCACGACGTTGAGGGCCAGGGCGGCGACGAAGTAGGCGACGCTGAACTCGTGCAGGAAGAACGGCAGCACCGTCAGGACGACGGTGAGGACCGTGTACATGACCATCTGCATCACGGTCGCGCGCTCGCCGATCACCGCCGGCGCCATGGGCACGCCCACGTTCGCGTACTGGTCCTTGACCATCAGGGCCAGCGCCCAGAAGTGGACCGGCGTCCACACGAACACCACGGCGAAGAGGATCCAGGCGAGCAGGCTCAGGTGGCCCGTCACCGCGGCCCAGCCCACCAGCGGCGGGATCGCCCCGGCGGCGCCGCCGATGACGATGTTCTGCCAGGTCGAGCGCTTCAGCCACATCGTGTAGATGAGCACGTAGAACGCGATGCCGGCCCACGACAGCAACGCGGCGGTCACGTTGGTCGTGGCCCACAGGACGACGAACGAGAGGACCGTCAGCACGACCGCGAAGACCAAGGCGTTGCGCGTGCTGACCACGCGCGTGACGGTGGGCCGCTTGGCGGTGCGCTTCATGCGCACGTCGATGTCGGCGTCGTAGACCATGTTGTAGACGCCGGCGGCGCCGGCGGACATGTAGCCGCCCACGATCGCGCCCAGCAGCGTCACCCAGCCGGGGAACCCGCCGGCGGCGATGAACATGGCGCCCACGGTGGTCATCAGCAGCAGGACGATGACCTTGGGCTTGGTGAGTACGAAGTAGTCGCGCCAGGTGGCCCTCGGCGCCGCGTCGGCTCGCGTCATGCACCCTCCACGGCGGAGCGACGCCAGAGCGCTCCGGCGCCCTTCTTGACGTCACCGCCGAGCATCATCACGGTCAGTGCCGCCAGCAGCGCGAACGCCGAGACGGCGAGCAGCAGGTGTAGGAGCTGCAGGACGAACGGCCCGAGCAGCGCGAGGTTGAAGGTCCCCACGGCGAGCTGCGCCAGGTAGACGCCGAGGAGCGCCCGCGCGACGCCGCGAGCGGCCGGCACGGGCTTCAGCCACCAGGCGAGGCCGAGGCCCACGAACAGGTACGTCCCCACCGCCATCGCGATCAGCGGGTGCAGGATGCGCAGCCTGATCAGCGGGTGGGAGGCGGGGTCGAAGTCGGCGCGCAGTCCCTCGGCGAGCGACTCGGGCGGGGAGATCGTGTTGCCCATAGCGGCGATGCCGCCGGTGAAGCTGAGGAGCAGCGCGCCCACGACGCCCGTGAGCAGCACGGCCGCCAGCGGGAGCTGCGAGGAGACCTTGAGCGGGTAGGCCGGCGCCCGGTCGCGCGCGAACGCCACGGTGCACGCCAGGGTGCCGATGAGCAGCAGGCTGTTCACCAGGTGCGCGGCCACCCAGACGCCCCTGGCGACGCTGGCGTTGTCGCCGGTGAGCCCCAGCAGCACGGTGGCGGCGCCGATGAGCGCCTCGCCGACGAGGAAGGCCATCGCCGCCGTCGCGAACGCGGCGAAGCCGGGCTTGTCGCGCCTGACCCTCAGGGCGCGCACCAGGAGCCACACGCCGAGGACCAGCACGCCGAACGAGAGCACCCTGTGGCTGAACTCGATGAGCGTCTCGACGGTGGGGTTCAGGGGGACGACGGTCCCGTTGCAGGTGGGCCAGTGGCTGCCGCAGCCCGCGCCCGAGCCCGTGAGGCGCACGACCGCGCCCTGCAGGATCACGAGCGTGTTGGCGATGAGCGCCGCCCAGGCGAGGCGGGTGGTGAGGCGGCCCGCCGCTACCCGCGCTCCTGCGGCGGGGTGGGAGCTGGCCGTGAGAGCTTCCGTCACGGGGTCCTTCGCGTCTCCTCGGGCGCCCGCTCCGACGCGGCGAGCTCCGCCGCGGCCGGGCTTCCGGCGCCGACCGCCCATCGTAACCCTTTCCCGTCGCCAGCGTGGCCCGGCCGGCGCGGCGGACCCGTACTCGGCCGGGAGGGTCCTCCGCCCGGCGCGGAGGGCGCTGCCGAGGCCCGCAGCGGGCCGCCAGGGGCCCAGCCGCACCCCGACCGGCCGGTCGCCCGCAGCGGGCCCGGCGGGGGCTCCGCGAGGCCCTCGCGAGGCGCCGGGAGACGTGGCCCGGATGTGACGAAGTCCCCACGGGGACGCACACGGCGCTCTCACCGAGCCTGGTGATGATTGTGCCGACCGGCGCAGGGCGGGGCGCAGGGGGGCGAGCCCCTTGCCGGCACCTCACTCCGGCGCCGCGCAGCGGACTGACCGGCGCGTCAGATGTGGATGTTAGAGTCTTCACACCAAAACGCGTGTACCGGTCGTCGGAGGACATGTTGATCAGCTTCCAACCCACCACACGTCAGCCGCTACGGCTCCTTGGCGCGTCGCTCCTGGCAGTGCTGTGCCTTGGCGGTGTCGTCGTCGCCCAGGAGGGCGAGGACGGACCGGACGTTGCCACCCTCATCAGCGACGGGCAGTTCTACCTCGACCGCGGCAACTGCTCCCTGGCGCAGTTCTACTTCCAGGAGGCGCTTAGGGTAGACGAGGACAACGCCGACGCCCTCGTCGGGCAGGGACGCGCGCTGGCCTGCCAGGGCGCCTACCCCGAGGCCATCGAGGCGTTCCAGGAAGCGCTGAACGTCCAGGCCGACCACCTCGACGCGCTGATCCACCTGGCGAACACGTACCAGTACCAGTACCAGGCCGACCCCACCGCCTACAGCGGGCGCCTCGCCGACGCGCTCGACACGATCCAGCGCGCCGAGGAGGTCTCGGCCAACGACCCGCGCGTGCAGAACACCAAGGGCCTCGTCCTCTACCAGCTCGGCGACCTCCAGCAGGCCAGGACCACCCTCGAGCAGGCCGTGACGCTCGCGACGAGCTCGCAGCTCCTCGACAACCCGCAGAGGAGCACCGTGCAGCTCAACCTCGGGCGCGTCTACCGCGACCTCGGCGAGCTCGAGCTGGCCCAGCAGGCGTTCAGGCGCGCCGTGGTCCTCGACCCCACGAGCGCCACCGCCCACAACAACCTCGGCGACATCGCCTACCGCCTCGGCGACTGCGCGACGGCAGAGTACGAGCTGGCCCAGGCCGTGAACCTCGACCCGAACAGCCTCTCCGCCGCCTCGAACCTCGGCATCGTGCTCTTCGAGTGCGGCGAGATCCAGGCGAGCCTGCCGCGGCTCGAGCAGGCCGTGCAGATGGACGGCGCGGTGTTCCTGCCGCCGCTGTTCACGTACCTCGCCCGCGCCTACCTCGAGACCGGCCAGGTCGACGAGGCCATCAGGCGCGCGCAGCACGGCGCGCTGCTCTCCGAGCCTCCCAGCGCCGAGGCGTACTACTGGCTCGGCCAGTCCTACCAGCGCCGCGGGGGACCGGGCGACTCGCAGCGCGCCCGCGACGCCTACCAGCGCGCCGTCGAGATCGACCCGAACTACGCCGCCGCCCAGGAGGCCCTCCACACCCTGCAGTGAGCGGGGCGCGCGGCCGGCTCGGCCCGCTCTGCACGGCGGACCCCGGCGCCGTACCTGCCCACGAGGTGCGCTGAGTCGGTCCGCGGGGCGGGTGGTGGTCGCCGGCGCTGCGCTCCCGGGCGCGCGCCATGTTGTAAAGTGGGTAGGTTTGCCGGCGGCAGCGGGATGTCCGCCGGCATCCTTGAGAGACAGGGGAGCACCAGCACGCGGCTTTCGCGCCGGGGGCGGCCTACCTGTGACTCCAACCTCAACATCCCGCCCGCGGAGGAAGACATGTCGTACCTGGGAATGAAGCAGCTCCTCGAGGCCGGCGTCCACTTCGGCCACGAGACCAAGCGCGCGAACCCGAAGATGAAGCGCTACATCTTCGCCGAGCGCAACGGGATCTTCATCATCGACCTGCAGAAGACGCTGGTCGAGAGCGAGAAGGCCTTCGACTTCCTCAAGGGCGTCGCCCAGCGCGGCGGCACGATCCTGTTCGTCGGGGCGAAGAAGCAGGCGCAGGAGATCCTCGCGGCCGAGGCGCGCCGCTGCGGCATGCCGTACATAAACGAGCGCTGGCTCGGCGGCCTGCTGACGAACTTCAAGACGATCCGCACCCGCGTCGACCGCCTCAAGGAGCTCGAGCAGATGTTCGAGGACGAGTCGATCCTGCGCTTCACGAAGAAGGAGCAGATCGACCTCGGCAAGGAGATGCACCGCCTCCAGCGCTACCTCGGCGGGATCCGCAACATGTCGCGGCTGCCTGACGCGCTCTTCGTGATCGACCCCACCAAGGAGGCGATCGCGGTCAAGGAGGCGAACAAGCTCGGCATCCCCGTCGTGGGGCTGGCCGACACCGACTCCGACCCCGACGTCCTCGACTACATCGTGCCGGGCAACGACGACGCGATCCGCTCGATCCAGCTCATCACCGCCCGCCTGGCCGACCTGATCGTCGAGGTGCGCGGCGGCGTCGAGGAGGTCGTGGAGCCGAGCCCCGCCGCGGACGCCGAGCGCGAGACGCTCCCGGCGCCGGTCCCGGAGCCGGAGCGCGCGATCGTGGAGGCCGCCACGGCGGCCGACGAAGAGGCGTTCCCCGAGGTGGAGGAAGAGGCAGTAGAGGAAGAGGCAGTAGAGGACTGAGGGTCCGCACGGACCCGCGGAAGCGCCGGCGCCCAGCGCGGCGCCGGGCGGATAGAACCCGGAACGAGGTTGAGGTAACACCATGGCCGTTACGACCGAGATGGTCAAGAAGCTGCGGGCGATGACGAGCGCCGGCATGATGGACGTGAAGCGCGCCCTGGAGGACGCCGGCGGCGACATCGACAGGGCCGCCGAGCTCCTGCGCGAGCGCGGCATCGCCAAGGCCGACAAGAAGGCGGGACGCGAGGCCAAGGAGGGCGTCGTGGGCTCGTACGTCCACCACAACGGCAAGCTCGCCGTGCTCGTGGAGGTCAACAGCGAGACCGACTTCGTGGCCCGCAACGACACCTTCCGCGAGCTGGCCAAGAACCTGGCCATGCACGTGGCGATGGCGAACCCGCAGTACGTGCGCCGCGAGGACGTGCCCGAGGACCTCGTCGCCGCCGAGCGCGCGGCGCTCCGCAAGCAGGCGCTCGAGGAGGGCAAGCCCGAGGCCGTCGCCGACAAGATCGTCGAGGGCCGCCTGAACAAGTTCTTCTCCGAGGTCGTCCTGCTCGACCAGCCCTACGTCAAGGACGACAAGAGGACCGTCGGCGAGCTCGTCAAGGAGGCCGCCGCCACCCTGGGCGAGAACATCCAGGTCGGCCGCTTCGCCCGCATCGCAGTAGGCGAGTAGGGCCTTGCGCCGCGCGCTGCTCAAGCTGTCTGGCGAGTTCCTCGCGGGACCAGGGGGTTTCGGCGTCTCCCCCGAGGCGACGACCTCCCTGGCCCGCGAGATCGCGGCGGCCAAGGCCAGCGGCGTCGAGCTCGCCCTCGTCGTCGGCGGCGGGAACTTCTGGCGCGGCGCGCAACACGGCGCCCACATGGACCCCGCCACGGCCGACTACGTCGGCATGCTCGCCACGGTGATGAACGCGATCGCGCTCCAGGACGCCCTGGAGGCGGTCGGCGTGGACACGCGCGTCCAGTCGGCGATCAACATCCAGGAGGTCGCGGAGCCGTACATCAGGCGCCGCGCCCTCCGGCACCTCGAGAAGGGCCGGGTCGTGATCTTCGCCGCCGGCACCGGCAACCCGTTCTTCACGACAGACACGGCGGCCACCCTGCGCGCGCTCGAGATCGAGGCCGACATGGTGCTGATGGCCAAGAACAAGGTCGACGGCGTCTACGACGCCGACCCGCGCACGAACCCCGGCGCCAGGCGCTACAAGACGCTGTCGTACATGGACGTGCTGAACAACGGCCTGGCCGTGATGGACGCCACGGCCGTGAGCCTCTGCATCGACAGGGGCCTGCCCATCCGGGTCTTCGACATCTTCGCGCCCGGCAACCTGCAGCACCTCCTCGCCGGCCAGGAGGTGGGCACGCTCATCGCGCAGGACGTGGAAACCGCGTTCGAGGTCGCCTGAGCGAGCGCGGTACACTGACGCCCGGTAGCCAGAGATCCGGAGGTCAGCGATGAAGACGGTCCTCGCCGAGACCAGGGAGCGCATGCAGCGCTCGCTTGAGGCGTTCGAGCAGAACATCGGCTCGGTCCGCACCGGCCGCGCCAACCCGGCGATCTTGAGCCGCGTGCACGTCGACTACTACGGCACGTCGGTGCCCTTGCCCCAGATCGCCACCGTCTCCAGCCCCGACGCGCGCACGCTGGTGATCACGCCCTTCGACAAGAGCTCCCTGCAGGCCATCGAGAAGGCCATCCTCGAGAGCGACCTGGGCTTCAACCCGAACAACCAGGGCGACAACATCTTCATCAGCGTGCCCCCGCTCACCGACGAGCGCCGCCGCGACCTGGTGAAGACCGTCCACCACATGGCCGAGGAGGCCCGCGTCGCCGTGCGCAACATCCGGCGCGACGCCAACGAGCGCCTCAAGGCGCTGCAGAAGGAGGGCGGGCTCTCGGAGGACGAGCTCAGGCGCGCCGAGGCCGACGTCCAGAAGGCCACCGACGAGTTCATCGCCAAGATCGACCAGAGGACGAAGACGAAAGAGACTGACATCCTGGCGGTGTGAGCGAGCCGCCAGCCGAGCCGGGCGCCGATGGCACGCTGCGCACGCGCGTGGCGGGCGGCCTGGCGATCTTCCTCGCCGCCATGCTCGTCCTGTGGGTCGGGCTGCCGCTCCTGGCGCCGGCGTTCGTCCTGCTGGCCGTCGTGGCGCTGTCCGAGTACGCCGAGCTGATGCGCCTGCGCGGCGTGCCGGTCAGGAAGCGCAGCCTCTTCGTCGCTGCCGTGCTCACGGTGCCGGCCTCGCTGCCCTCGACGTACCCCGGCATGCCCACGCTCGCCGGCGGCGTGAGCTGGCGCGAGGCGCTGCTCGTGACGTTCGTGATCTACGTGCTCGTGCTCGAGGTCGCCGTGCCGAACCGCAACTCGGTGCACGCCGCGGCGTTCACGGTCGCCGGGTACCTCTACGTGCCGTTCCTGCTCGGCTACGTGATCACCCTGCGCTACACGCCCGACGGCCACCTCGGGCTCTGGTTCCTCGGCATACCCCTGCTCTCCGCCATCGCCACCGACGTGGGCGCTTACACGCTCGGCTCGCTCTTCGGCCGCACGCCGCTGGCGCCCCGCGTCAGCCCGCGCAAGACGGTCGAGGGCGCGGTCGGCGGGCTCCTCCTCGCCCTCCTCATAGTCGCGGGCATCGCCCTGCTCGCCCGGCGCGTCGCCGGCCTGGAGCTGGGCGTCGGGACCGTCGTGGCGCTCACCGTCGTGACGTCGCTGGCCGCGCAGCTCGGCGACCTCTTCGAGTCGCTCTTGAAGCGCTGGGCCGGCGTGAAGGACGCGGGCGTCCTCCTGCCGGGCCACGGCGGCGTGCTCGACCGCCTCGACTCGCTGCTGTTCACGTTCCCCGTCAGCTACCTGTTCGTCACGATGCTGGTCGTCCCCTACGCGACCTAGGCGGTAGAGTCTTGGGTCGCGCCGCGCCGGTCCGCCGGCCGGCCCGACCGGAGGAACCAGGATGAGCGCCGAGGACACCACCCGCCTGCCCCCCACCGCGCACCACCCGCCCGCCAGGGTCCCGCGCGAGGGGCAGCGTCAGGTGGCGCCCAACTTCATCACCGACGTCGTAGACGCCGACATCGCCGCCGGGCGGGTGACCAGCGTGGTGACGCGCTTCCCGCCGGAGCCGAACGGCTACCTCCACGTGGGCCACGCCAAGGCGATCTGCCTGAACTTCGGCCTCGCCGAGGACTACGGCGGCGTGACCTACCTCCGCTTCGACGACACCAACCCCGAGACCGAGGAGGAGCGCTTCGTCGAGGCGGCGATCCGCGACATCGAGTGGCTCGGCTTCAGGCCGGTCGAGGTCCGCTTCGCCTCCGACTACTTCCCGCAGCTCTACGCCTGGGCCCTCGAGCTGATCCGCCGGGGCCTCGCCTACGTCGACTCCAGCTCCGAGGAGGAGATCCGCGAGCTGCGCGGGACCGTCACGCGGCCCGGGCGCCCGGGGCCCTACCGCGAGCGCAGCGTCGAGGAGAACCTCGACCTCTTCGAGCGCATGCAGGCCGGCGAGTTCCCCGCGGGCGCACACGTGCTGCGCGCGAAGATCGACCTCGCCTCGCCGAACATGAAGATGCGCGACCCCATCCTCTACCGGATCGTGCACGCGCCGCACTACCGCACCGGCGACAGGTGGAAGGTCTACCCGCTCTACGACATGGCGCACCCGCTCTCCGACGCTATTGAGGGCGTCACGCACTCCCTCTGCACCCTGGAGTTCGAGAACAACAGGGAGATCTACGACTGGCTGCTCGACAACCTGATCGAGGGTCCGCGGCCGCACCAGTACGAGTTCGCCCGCCTCGTCCTCGACCACACGGTGGTGAGCAAGCGCAAGCTCCTCAGGCTCGTGAACGAGGGCCACGTCACCGGCTGGGACGACCCGCGCATGCCCACGCTCTCCGCCCTGCGCCGGCGGGGCGTGCCGCCCGCGGCGCTCAGGGACTTCGCGAACCGCGTGGGCGTGGCCAAGGCGAGCAGCCGCACCGACCCGCAGCTCCTCGACCACTCGGTGCGCGACACCCTCAACACCGCGGCGCCGCGCGTCCTGGCGGTTCTCGACCCGCTCGTCGTCGAGCTGACGAACCTGCCGGCCGGCCAGACCGTGTGGCTCGACGCCCCCTACTGGCCGCACGACGTGCCGCGCGAGGGCAGCCGCCGCGTGCCGCTGACGCGCGAGGTCGTGATCGAGCGCGAAGACTTCGCGCTGGACCCGCCGCGGGGCTACCGGCGCCTGGCGCCGGGGCGCGCCGTGCGCCTGCGCCACGGGCCCGTGGTCCGCTGCGACGAGGTCGTGACCGACGACGCCGGGCGCGTCACGAGGCTGAGGTGCACGGCGTTCCTCGACGAGGTGGGCGCGGCGCCGGACGGCGTTAAGGTCTGGGCGACGATCCACTGGGTGTCGCGCGAGCGCGGCGTCCCGTTCACCGCGCGGCTCTACGACAGGCTGTTCACGGCGCCGGACCCCGAGGAGGGCGGCGACTTCCTCGCCCACCTCAACCGCGAGGCGCTCGTCGAGAGGCGCGGCCTCGTCGAGCCGTCCGTGCTGGACGACGACCCGGAGACCCGCTACCAGTTCGAGCGCCTCGGCTACTTCTGGCGCGACCCCGTCGACGGTCGCGGGGACGAGCTGGTCTTCAACCGCATCGTGCCGCTCAAGGACCGCTACGCCAGGCGGACCGCCGCCGGTGCGCCGACCGGGGCGGTCCGGAGGGCGAGGGACGAAGAGGCCCCGGGCGGGTCCCCGGCGACCGACCCTGCGCGCGCGGCGGCGGCCGCCACGCTGGCGGCGCGCCACGGGCTCAGGCCCAACGACGCCGACGCGCTGGCCGGCTCGGAGGAGCTGCGCCGGTTCTTCGAGAGCGCCGTGGACGAGGGCGCCCCGTCCGGCGCCGCCGCGAACCTCGTCGTCAACGAGGTCGCGCGCGAGCTGCGCGAGCGCGGCGCGGGCATGCGCCTCACGCCCGCCGGGCTCGCCGGCCTGGCGCGACTGCTCGACGAGGGCAAGGTGACCGCGACCGTCGCGAAGGAGGTCCTCGCCGAGGCCGCGTCCACCGGCGCCGACCCGGCCGGGCTCGTCGCCGCCCGCGGCCTGGACGAGGCCCTGCCGGAGGAGGAGGTCAGGGAGCTCGTGCGTCGCGCCGTGGCGACCCACCCAGACGAGGTCGCCTCCTACAGGTCCGGCAAGGTCGGCCTCAAGGGGTTCTTCGTCGGGCAGGTGATGCGCGGCAGCGGCGGACGCGCCGACCCGGCTCTGGTGCAGCGGCTGGTGGCCGAGGCGCTGGACGACCGCTGACCCGCTAGAGCCGCCGGCCCGCCACGAAGACCTCCTCGACCGCCAGGTCGGCGCCAAGCACGACGACGTCGGCCCGCAGGCCCGCGGCCAACCGGCCCCTGTCGCGGAGGCCCAGGTAGTCGGCCGGCACCGTGGAGGCCAGCGCGGTCGCCGCGGCCAGGTCGAGGCCGCAGTCGACGGCGTTGCGCAGGGCGCGGTCCATCGTCAGGACGCTGCCGGCCAGCGTGCCGTCGCGCAGGCGCGCCGCCCCGCCCGAGACCACGACAGTCTGGCCGCCCAGCTCGCTCTCCCCCTCGTCTGTCCCGGCGGCGCGCATCGCGTCGGTGACGAGCAGCAGGCGGCCCGGCTTCGCCGCCAGCGCGGCGCGGAACGCCGTCCCGTGCACGTGGTGCAGGTCGAGGATCACCTCGGCGTAGGCGTCGCCGCGCGCCAGGGCGGCGCCCACGGCCCCCGGGGACCGCGAGCCCAGCTGCGACATCGCGTTGTAGAGGTGCGTGAAGCCGGCGACGCCGCCAGCCTCCGCCACGGCGTCGAGCACCGCCTCGGCCTGCTCGGCCGTCGCCAGCGTGTGACCGACGCTGACCCTCACGCCGGCGCCGGCGAACGCGCGCGCCGCCGACAGCGCTCCCGGCAGCTCGGGCGCCAGGGTGACGACCCTGACCACGTCGAGCGCCAGCGCCTCGGCGACGAGCTCGGGGTCGGGGTCCACCGCGTGCGGTGGCTGGGCGCCCAGCCTGTCGGGGCTGATGAAGGGGCCCTCGAGGTGCGCGCCAGGGACGTCGGGCAGCCCGTCGCCCCCGGACGCCGGCCTCACCGCGGCGATGCCCTCGAGGGCGCGCACGACCTCCGGCCAGGGGTGGGTGATCGTCGTGGGCAGCAGCGTCGTCGTGCCCCGCGAGGCGTGGAAGCGCGCGAGCGTGACGACGCCGTCGGGGCCGTCCATCGCGTCGCCCCCGCCGCCGCCGTGCACGTGGGCGTCGACGAAGCCGGGGAGGACGTACGGCGCCGGCAGGCCCGCGGCCGGGCCGGGCTCGCCGGCGACCTCGACCCGCGCGATGCGGCCGCCCTCGAGCTCGACGGCGCCGGGCGCCGCGCCGCCGGGCAGCACCAGGGTCCCGCTCAGGCGGGGCATGGACACCCCGCCGTCGCGCACCTAACGTGTACGGTACCTACGTCCCTTGGCCCGGTCACGGCTGGCCAGGATACTGCGGGGCGAAAGGGAGGCGACGCGCATGCCTCGTACCACGTACTACCCGGAACCGAACATCAGTAAGGTCCTGTTCGCTTCGCGGTACATGGCGCCCTTCTGGACCGTCGTGCGGGTCTACCTCGGCTGGCTGTGGCTGAACGCCGGCTGGCACAAGGTGACCGACCCGAAGTGGGTCGGCGCCGAGGCCGGCACCGCGGTCTCCGGCTTCCTGAACAGGGCGCTGAGCCTCTCGGTCGGCGACTCCCCCGCCGTCAGCGGCTGGTACGCCTGGCTCGTCGAGAACGTCTTCCTGCCCGCCGCGCCGCTGATGTCCTACCTTGTCGCGTTCGGCGAGCTGCTCGTGGGCGTCGCCCTCATCGCCGGCTTCCTCACCGGCGTGGTGGCGTTCCTCGGCGGCCTGATGAACGTGGCGTTCATGCTGGCCGGCACGCTCTCCACGAACCCGGTCATGTTCATCCTCGCGACCTGGATCGTGCTGGCATGGCGCATCGCCGGCTACTACGGCCTCGACTACTGGGTCCTCCCGCTGCTCGGCGCGCCCGCGAACGGCTTCAGCCGCCGGCGCAGCGCCGCCGCTGGCAGTACCGTGGCGACGAGCTGACCACGCGGCCGGGCCAGGCGCCCGGCACCGGAGGGGCCCGGCTCCGCGTCTGCGGGCCGGGCCCCGACGTTCCCACATGACGATAGGTTCGCGGCGCCGCTCAGGCCGCGCCTCCGCCCCTGGCGCCGCGGCCGCCTGGCTAGCCGAGCCGGCGTCCGGCGCCGTTCAGTAGCGGCGGTTGCGTCCGCCCCGACCGCGGTCGCCGCGGTCGCGGCCGCCGTACCCGTCGTCGCGATCGCGCCCGTAGCCGTCGCGTTCACGGCCGTAGCCGCCCTCGCGGTCGCGGCCGCCGCGGTCGCCCGCGAAGCGATCGCCAGAGCGGTCGAACTGCGGGGCCTGCACGGGCGCGCGGTGCGTGACAACCACGTTGCGTGCCTGCGGGCCCTTCGGGCCCTGCTCCACCTCGAAAGTGACCTCGTCGCCTTCGTTTAGAGTCCGGAAGCCCTCGGCCTGGATGGCGCTGAAGTGTACGAACACATCGTCACCGCCGTCGTCGTGGGCGATGAAGCCGTACCCCTTCTCGCTGCTGAACCACTTGACCTTGCCTTCTGCCATGACCTTCCTTAGCCGCCCGGGCCGCCGGGCTCGTGAGACTGCCAGCCCCGGCAGGCGCACCACCCCGCTCCGGCGTGGGCCGGCCGACCGTGAGATCGCCATCGGTGTCTGGCGCCCGAAGTGTAGGGCACCGGCGCCGCCCGTGACAATACGAGTGGGCTGGTACCGGTGCAAACTCGGCTGAGGCCGCGGTAACGTTCGCGCGTGGCAGAGGTGACGGGCATGGACACGGCCGCCACGGCGGCGCTCGGCGAGCGGCTCGAGGCGCTGGAGCGCCGCCTGGCGGGCCACGGGGACCCGCGCTTCGGGGAGGCGCCGTCGGCGGACGCCAGGCTGGGCGTCGTGGCGCTGCCGCTCGACGGCGGGTCGGACGCCGACGGGGCGCCGGTGGCCCGCCGCGCGTACGAGGCGTTCACGGCGGCCAGCACCATCAAGGTCTACGTGCTCCAAGCGCTGCTCGAGGCCGTCGCGGCCGGCGACCATGACCTGGGCGACGCCGTCGAGCTGCGGGCCGATGACCAGGTCACGGGATCGGGCGTGCTGAAGGTCCTCAGCCCCGGCACCTCCTACCCGCTCCTCGACGTCGCGACGCTGATGATCGTCGTCTCCGACAACACCGCCACGAACCTGCTCATCGACCTCCTCGGCGTCGAGCGGATACGCCAGGTGGTGGCGGACCACGGCTGGTCCGGCACGCACGTGCGGGGCAAGCTGCAGGTCGCGAGCGTCGTGGGCGACCAGAAGCCCACGCCGAGCCGGACCACTCCGCGGGACCTCGCCGACTACTTCACCCGCCTGTGGCGGGGCGAGCTGCTGCCCGAGGACCTCACGGCGCTCGCCATGCGCATCTACGCGCGCCAGCAGTTCACCGAGCTCGGCCGGGCCATCGGCTACGACCAGTACAGCGCCGAGGTGGGCGACTCGAGCGTGGTGATCGCGTCGAAGAGCGGGTCGGTGCGCGGCGTGCGCAACGACGCCGGCGTCATCGCCCTCGGCGAGCCGGGCGGCGAGCGGCGCGAGGTCGCCGTGGCCGTGATGACCGAGGGCTCCCCTGACCGCCGCTTCCACCCGGAGAACCTGGGCGCCAAGGTGGTGGGCGAGGCCGTCGCCGCCGTCCTCGACGTCCTGGCGCCGGGGGCCGCTGGCGACTGACCGACGCCTCGGAGCCGCCAGGCAGGACACCCGGTCACGGGCGCGGCCGCCTGGGCCCGGCGCCGGGCTCGGCTCCTCGGGCACGGCGCGGTCACCAGGCCCCGACGTCCTCCAGCGCCAGCCGGACCTTCACGGTGGTCTCGCCCGGCCACACGACCCAGTCGCGCGACCTGACTTGCAGGCGTCCGCGGCTGGTGATGATCGGCACCGCCTCGCCGGCCGCGAAGCGGGCCACGAAGGCGGGCAGGTCGGCCACTGGCATCTCCGCCTCCCACTGCAGGCGGGAGCCGGCGACGCCGACGATGGTGCCGGCGGTGCCGGCGAGGGTGGCGGGGAGCGGTGCGGAGCTCGGCTCGTCCATGGCGCCAGCATGGCCCTCCGGACGCGGCACGGGTGCGGCGAGCTGGGCAGCAGCCTAGCGCCGTTGGGCTAACGTCCACGCCACGCCCGGCAGACCCTGCGCCCTGCTCGGCCGGCCGCCGGCACGCCGCACGCCCTCGGGGTGGCTCCGGTCTCAGCCAGACCCGAGGACCCCCGAAGCCCTCAGCGCGGCGTCGAGCTCTCGGGCTCCCAGCTCCACCACGCGCCGCGAGCGCAGGTAGACGAGGCGCGTGCGCGGCGCGGCGCCGACGGCGCCGGCGACCGCGTGCCGGTAGAGCCCGAGCTGCACGTGGTAGCGCTCGGGACGCACGCGACGGTCCGTCTTGTAGTCGTCGATCCACCACTCGCCGGCCACGCGGTAGAGCCTGTCGATCACGCCCTCCCACACCGTGGAGCTGCCCGGGTAGGCGAGCGGCAGCTCGGCGCGGTCGACCTCACGCTCCTCGAGGGCCGGCAGCGCCCCGCCCAGCAGCTCGCGGTAGCCGGCGAGGAGCTCGGCGACCTCGCGCAGGACGTCGTCCTGCTGCTCGGGGGCGTAGGGGAACATGACCTCGTGCGCCCTCAGGCTCTCCAGGCGGGCGGGGTCCGGCGCCCAGTCCTGGCTGATCGCGAAGTGCACGAGCGTGCCCACGACGCGACCGCGGCCGGGCAGGTCGAGGTAGAGGCCCGGGTGACCGCCGTCATCCGGCAGCGGCGCGGCGCCGTCCTCGCCGTAGTCGGCGGCGGCCGGCGGCAGCCCGTCGCCGAGGCCGTGCGCCTCGTAGCGGGTCAGGGGCTCGCCGCCGTCCTCGAGCTCAACGGGCACCGGCGCGCCCGGCGTCGGCACGTCCCCACGCGGCCGGCCCGGATCGCCGCCGTCCTCCCCTGCGTGCAGGAGCATGTCGACGAGCCGCGACGGGCTCGACAGCGGCGCGTGGCGGTGGTGCGGGAAGCGCCTCCCGGCCCACGTCGAGGGCGCCACGGCCGGCGCCGGCGCCACCGCGGCGGCGACGCGGCCGGGGAAGCGGCCCGGCTCGTGGGTGACGACGCTCACGTGGGGCGCCGGCGGCTCGCGCTCCAGGCCAAGCGAGAGGAGCGTGGCCAGCCAGCCCCGCGGGGCGCGGCCCTTCACCTTCGACCCCGTGACGAGCAGGTGGTCGCGGGCGCGCGACAGCGCCACGTAGAGCAGCCGGTGGTCCTCCTGGTCCTCGCGCCGGGCCCAGGACGCCCTCGCCGCGGCGTCCGGCACGGCCGCGAGGAGCGCCGCCCTGCCCGTGGCCGGGTCGACGACGACCTCGGGCGTCCGCCGGCGGCGGGTCTTGGAGGCGTCGTAGACGGCGACGACGTCGAACTCCAGACCCTTCGAGGAGTGCACGGTCAGGAGCCTCACCCCGCCCGACTCCACCGGCACCTCCTCCTCCTCGGAGCGCCGCGCGAGGTCGTCCAGCAGGTCGATGAGCCGGCCGAGGTCCGCGGGCTCGTGAGCGGCGACGGCGAAGAGCATGGCGTCGACGTTGGCCCGCGCCGCGCGCGACATCCGCGCGACGAGCGGAGGCCGCCCGGCCAGGCCGTCGCGCAGCACCGTCTTGAGGGCGGCTAGAGGCGGCGCCAGGGCGACGCGACGCAGCTCCTCCACGACCGCGAGGGCCTCCGGCCTGACGGCCCCCAGCGCCGCGAACGGGTCCGGCGCGCCCAAGACCTCCCTGACCTCGGCGAGGCTCAGCTCGCACAGGGGCCCGCGGAGGAACGGCGCGAGCGCGTCGCGCCCGCCTCCCGCGCCGACCTCCAGCGCGTAGCGCACGTCGAGCAGCTCCTGGCGCCGGAACAGGCCGCGCTTCCCGTAGGCGGTGGGCACGCCCCTCGCCCTCAGCGCCGCCTGCACCTTGGCGAGCTGGCCGTGGGTGCGCGCCAGGACGGCCATGCGCGAGAACGGCACGCGGCGCTCCTCGTGCAGCGCGACGAGCCGGGAAGCCAGCAGCTCGCGCTCCGCAGACCTCAGGCCGTCGAGGCTGCCCTCCCCCACCACGACCCCGAGCTCCACGGAGCCGGGCACCTCGGCCTGCGGGCCGGCCGCGACCACCTCGGGCGCCTCGCCCTCCACGAACCCCTTGCCGACCCGCGCCAGGCGCGTCGTGAGGCGGTTGAGCACGGCCACGATCGCGCGCGAGTGGCGCCGCGACTCGGTGAGCGGCGGCAGCACGTCGCTGCTGGCCCTGGCCGCGGCCAGGGCGCGGCGGAACACGTTCACGTCGGCGTTGCGGAAGAGGTAGATCGACTGCTTGGGGTCGCCGACGACCTCCACGCGCGCCCCGGCGTCCTCGAGCCGCGCGAAGAACTCGCCCTGCAGCGGGTTGACGTCCTGGAACTCGTCGACGAGCACCACCGGGTAGCGGCGCACCAGGCGCTCGCGTGCGGCCGGGTGCTCGAGCATGCGCAGCGCCGCGCGCTCCACCTCCCCGGGGCCGAGGCGCCGGCCCGCGTAGCGCTCGAGCAGCCGCGCGTACGCCGCGCGGTATAGCGCCCCCACGGCCTGGGACAGCGGGTCGGGGTCGAAGACCAGCTCGGCGGCGAGCGAGCGCCGCGCGAAGACCTCCACCGGCAGCTTGGCCGCGTGCGCGCCGGCGACGAGCAGCGCCCGGTGTAGCGGGTGGTCCGGGTCCCGCGCCACGAGCCTCAGCGAGTCGAGCTCCTCCGCGAACTCCGCCTTCGCGTCGGGCTCGGTGACCATCGCGAAGCGCGGGTCGAGCGAGAGGAGCGGCGCCGAGAGCCTCAGCCCCGCGATCATGAAGCCGTGGATCGTCTTGAGGAGCGCCCCGCCGAGCTCGCGGCGGGCGGCCTCGAACGGCTCGAGCCCGCCGGCGGGCGCGTAGAGGCCGCCCAGGAAGGAGCCGCGCTCGAGCACCTCCTGGAGGCCGTCGGCGACGCGGGCGCGCAGCTCGGCCGCGGCCGACCTCGTGAAGGTGACGCCGGCGATGCGCCGCAGGGGCGTGCCGTCGCCGACGAGCTCGAGGTAGCGCCTCACGAGGCTCGTCGTCTTGCCGGTGCCGGCCGAGGCGACCCTGACCCTCACGGCAGCTCCCCCTGGCGGCACACCGCCGCCAGCCGGCACCGCTTGCAGCGGTACTCGTCCGGGTTGGGCTCGACGCGTCCTCGGGAGAGCATGTCGAGGGCGCGTCTCACGCCCCTCTCGACGCGCTCGAACCTCTCCTGCACGAAGTCGGACTGCGAGTCCTCCACCCAAACGGGCTCGCCCAGCACGGGCCACACCCACACCTCGACCACCTGCACGCCCTGTTTGCTGTGGTTGAGGATCGCCGGCCCCGCGACGTACTCGGTCCACCGGCCCCGCTGCAGGTCGCGCGCGCCGCGCCTGTCGAGCTCCCTCGTCGGCGCGACGAAGCGGTACACCGCCACCTTCTGCGCGGAGCGCCCGAGGGGAAGGCGCCGGGCGGCGTCGAGGTACACGCTGACGCCGAGCTCCCTGCGCGACACCTTCGCGTTCCAGCTCAGGCAGGTGAGGGTCCCGGCGTGGTCCCGCAGCCACTCGGCCGCCCACGGGTGTGACGCGGCGATGGACGCCAGGCGCGCGGGGCTGAGGCTCGGCTCGGCCTTGAGCGCCGCCAGCAGGGCCTCCCAGTCGCCGTCCGCGTCCCCGCCGGGCGGCTCCTCCAGCAGGCGCCGCAGCTCCCTCTCGACGGCCCGCGGTGAGCCGGCGGCGTCCGCCGGCGCACCTGCCGACTCGAGCCGCTCGTCTCCCAGGTCGAGGGCGAGCTCCCCCCAGGCCCTCAGCGCGCACTCCTCGGCGTACTCGCGCAGCCACTCGACGTCGGGACCGCCGTCCGGGGCTCTCGGCGGGTCTATCGCGACTGGCAGCGGCTCGAACGCGGGCTCGTACGGCTCGCCGGGCCCCACCTCCAGCAAGCTGCCGGCCGGAAGGACCGGCAGCGGCGCCAGGGACGCCGGGTCGCCGGCGAGGCGCTCGTCGGGCACCAGCGCCCCGTCGGGTCCGGCGAGGGGAGCCGTGACCACGGTGACGCGCCCGCGGGTGAGGAGCTCGGCGACGACGAGGTCGTCCCCGCCGGCGAAGCGGCGCGGCAGGCAGCCGACGCTCCGCACCGGCGCCCTGACGTCGTCGGGCACGAAGTAGTCCTCGCGCTCGCCCGCCGAGTACGCGCCCACCGTCGCGCCCATGACGTAGCAGCGCTCGAAGCGGCGCCCGGAGGCGAGGTCGGCGTTCAGCAGCGCGACGCCGCCCGCGAGCGTCCGCGGCGAGCTCACGTCCCGCAGGAGGGCGGCGAGCCACGCCTGGAAGCGCTCGCCGCCGCCCAGCCGCGAAGCGTGCTGCGCCGCGGCGAGCACCCGCTCCCTGAACGCGTGATCGACCTCCTGCGTGAGGGCGAGCACCTCGTTGAGGAGCCAGCGGGTCCAGGCGACAGGGTCGCCGCTGACGGCGAGGAGCTCGGTCCAGCGGGCCAGCGCCTCGCCGAGGCCGACCGCCCGCGCCACCCGCTCCAGCGCGTCGCCGCCGGTGACGCCCAGCCGCAGGGCGGTGGCGGCCACCGGCGCCAGCTCTGGCACGGCGAGCAGCCGCGCCGGCGTCGGCGCGCCCCTCAGCTCGAGGAGGGCGAGCAGCGCGCGGCCCGCTGGGGTGTCGGTCAGGGCGACGCCGCGCTCGTCCATCAGCGGCACCCCGTACTCGTCGGCGAGCGCGGCCAGCGCGTCCCCCGCGCCGCCCGGCGCCACCACGGCCAGGTCGAGCGGGTCGAGGCCCTCGGCGAGGTCACGCTTGAGGCTGCGCAGCACCCACCGGGCCTCGTCGACGGCGTTGACGGCCGCGTACCGCCGCAGCTCCACCGCCGCGGGGTCGGGCGCGAGGACCTCGTCCGGCGCGAGGCCAGGCGGCGCGTGCGGCAGGGCCACGTGCACGGGCACGTGGCGGGCGAGGCCGCGGAGGAAGACCCAGTCGAGGGGGCCGAGCTCGCGCCAGCCGTCGACGACGACGGCGTCCGGCAGGCCAGCAGCGCTGCGGGCGTCGGGCGCTCCCATCGCCGCGGCGAACGCGCCGGAGCCCGCGAGCCTCGCCGCCTCGCTGCGCACGTCGTCGTAGTCCCAGTGGCCGCGCTTCGCCTCCTCGTAGGCCTCGTAGACGAGCGTCAGGCGCTCGAGCTCGGCGCCGGGCACGAGCCCGCGCAGCGCCTCGGGCGGCACCTCGTAGCGCTTGGCCTCGGCGATCGCCGCGGCGAAGAGCTTGGCCTCGCCGGGCGAGGGCTCGCGGCCCATGACCCGCCGCAGGGCCTCGGCCACGACGACGATGCGGGCCGTGCCCACGACGAGAGGCCGGAGGTCGTCGGAAGCGGCGGCCGAGAGGACGCGGTAGTAGGCCTGCTGGGCCCCGACCACCTCGAGGCCGAGGACCGCGCGTCCCCCCGCGGTGACGCGCCGGAAGACGTACGGCCGCTGGTGGGGCAGCGCGATCCACCAGACGCGACGGCCGGAGCGGCACGCCTCCAGCGCGACCTCGACGGATCGCGCGGTCTTGCCGGACGCGGGCGGCCCCACCACGAGCCGCAGGCCGGGTGCCAGTGTCGTCAATCCCGCCGCTCCCCCCTGCCAGCCGGCGGCGTCACTCAGTCTCGTCGGCTCAGAGCCCGGGCAGCAGCCGCCTGTCCCAAGGGATGGCGTAGGCGACGGCGGCGGCGGCGAGGACGTAGAAGACGAGCGCCTGCCTGGGGTTGTCGGTCTTGCGGCCTCGCGAGACGCCCACGTGCACGAGGACCGCTCCCACGATCATCAGCACCGGGTGCTCGATCACGATCTTGCGGAGCGCGGGGTCGCGCATGACGGCGCCCATGTCGCCCAGGGCGCCTCGCACCAGCGGGCTGACGAACCAGAGCACGAGCCCGAGGAGCACCTGGACGTCGACGGCGATCGAGAACCACCGTGCCAGCGAGTTCTGCGCCGGCGTCCAGCGCTCGGCGACGACGGCGCTGACGATCGCCACGACGCCTAGCAACGCGACGACCCACCTGATCACGCTGTGGAGGTCGAGCAGTCCCGTGTACATGTTGCCTCCCGCTGCCGCCCCGCCCTCACGCGGCGACCTTCCGCAAGGTACTACGCGGCCAGCATGGCACGCCTCACGGCCGCAGGGTCGTGGACCGGCAGGTCGCAGGCGCCGGCGCGGCACACGTACACGGTGAGCGGCGCCTTGGGAGGGTAGCGTTCCTCGGCGAGGGGCAGGCCGGCGAGCGGGTGGCGTCCGCCGGCCTCGTCGGCGGGGTCGAGCAGGAGCAGGGCCTCGTCGCCGCGTCCGGCCTCCCTGACCGCGGCCAGCGCGGCGGCGACAGCGGGGTCCTCGCGCGCGCCCACGACCACGACCTCGCGGGAGCCGCCGGTCATCTCGCGGAGGCTGACCAGCGCCGTCGCGAACGCCTGCGGCGCCGACGCGGCGGCCGGCAGCAGCGGCCAGAGCGCATCCAGCGCGCGGTCCTGCAGCGCGCGGTCGGACAGGTAGCGTCCGGCCCACCAGGCCAGGCGCGCCGCGGCGGCGTAACGGCTGGGCGTGGCGCCGTCGGCGTGGCCCTTCAGGCGCGCGGGCGCACCGCCGGCGCCGGCGGACGCGTCGAACCACCCGCCGCCCTCCGGGTCCGCGAAGCGCTCCTCGACCTCGCGCGCCAGCGCGAGGGCGTGGGCGAGCAGCTCGGGGCGCAGCGTGGCCAGGTAGAGGTCGAGGAGCCCGCAGCCCAGGTAGGCGTGGTCCTCGAGGAGACCCGTGACGCGCGACTCGCCCGCGCGCCACGCGTGCGTCAGCTCTCCCTCCGCGTTCCGTCGCGCCACGAGGAAGCGCGCCAGCGCGAGGCCGAGCTCGTGGAGGCGCGGCTCCCGCAGGTGCGTGCCGGCCGCCGCCAGCGCCGAGAGCAGCAGGCCGTTCCACGACGTCAGCACCTTGTCGTCGGTGGCGGGCCTGACGCGGCCCTCGCGGCGCGCCCTCAGCAGCTCGTCGCCGCGGCGCAGGCGCGCCGCGACCTCGTCCGCCGAGAGCCCCGCCTCGCGAGCGAGCGACTCCACGCTCGCGGCCAGGCGCAGCACGTTGCCGCCCTCGAAGTCGCCGGACGGGTCCACCCCGTAGCGGCGGGCCATGAGGCCGAAGAGCTCGCCGTCCCCCAGCGCCGCGCGGAACTCGTCCTCGGTCCAGGCGTAGTAGCGGCCCTCCTCGCCCTCCGAGTCGGCGTCGAGGGCCGAGTAGAACGCCACCTGGCCCGCGGCCGGACGCGTCATCATCTCCCGCTCCAGCCAGGCGACGATGCCCAGCGCCGCCGCGCGGTAGCGCTCCTCGCCGGTGGCGCCGAAGGCGCGCGCGTAAGACCCCAGCAGGAGGGCGTTGTCGTAGAGCATCTTCTCGAAGTGCGGCACCCGCCAGGCGGGGTCGACGGCGTAGCGGAAGAAGCCGCCGCCCAGGTGGTCGTGCAGGCCGCCGGCGGCCATGGCGTCGAGCGCCCGGCAGGCCGCCGCGAGCCCGCGCTCGTCGCCGGCCTCGAGCAGCAGCGCGAGCGCGGCGTGGGGCGGGAACTTGGGCCCGCCGCGCGGGTCGCCGAAGGCCCCGTGCACGCGGTCCTCCTGGTCCAGGAGCGCCTCCACGGCGCGAGAGGTCGCGTCGGCGACGGTCTCGGCCGCGGCGTCATCGGCGGGGCTCGGCAGGCCGAGCCCCTCGGCGGCTGCCACGCGCCCCCCGAGCCGCGCGATCTGTTCGGCCAGCGAGGCGGCGGCCGCCTCGACGTCGGCGCGACGGTCGCGCCAGGCGGCCAGCACCGCGCGCAGCACGCGCGTGAAGCTCGGCAGGCCGTGCCTGTCGTGGGGCGGGAAGTAGGTGCCCCCGTGGAACGGCTCGCCGGCGGGCGTGAGGAACACGGTGAGCGGCCAGCCGCCCGAGCCCGTCAGCGCCTGGACGGCGGTCATGTAGTAGTCGTCGACGTCGGGGCGCTCCTCCCTGTCGACCTTGACGCAGACGAAAGAGCCGTTGAGCAGCTCCGCCACCTCGGGGTCGCGGAACGACTCCCGCGCCATCACGTGGCACCAGTGGCAGGCCGCGTAACCGGAGGAGAGCAGCACGGGCCGGCCGGTGCCGCGCGCGGCGGCGAACGCCTCCTCGCCCCAGGGGTACCAGTCCACGGGGTCGTCGGCGTGCTGCCTGAGGTAGGGGCTGATCTCCCCCGCCAAGCGGTTCGCCATGCCGCACGCTAGCCGAAGGCGCCGCCGGCGGTGGTCTGTAAGTGACACCCGGCGCCGACCGATGCGGGTCGGCGCCGGGTATCGCGCTGGTCGGATATCGCGAGAAGGCGGTGGAGTGGACGTGGGATGACGTCCAGCGCTGTTGAGAACCTAACCCCCCGGGGCTTACAGGTCTCTTACAGAGGGACAGAGCCCTGCCACACGGCGCTCACTCGGCGGGCGGTGCCGGGGCGGGCGGCTCGTCCGGGGCGGCCGGAGCCTCCCCGGCGGGCGGCGCCCCCGGCACCGGTGCCGGCGGCTCGTCCGGAGCCGGGGGCGGTTCCTCGGCGGGGACCGGCTCCAAACGCTCGGGGTAGCTGACGAGCCCCGAGCCGCGCACCAGGCCCTGCACGACGGCGGAGGCGGCGTCGGCGGCCACGCTCTCGGCCACGGCGTCGCGCACGTCGTCGAGCGGCAGCACCGTGGCGGGCCTGTGGTCGTAGACGAGCAGGGCGTGGTAGCCGAACTGCGTCTCGACGGGCCCGGTGACCGCGCCGACCTCTGCGCTCACGACGGCCTCCTCGAACGGGGCGACCATCGTGCCGCGCTGGAAGCAGCCGAGGTCGCCGCCCCGACTGGCCGTGCTGTCGGTGCCGTGCTCGCTCGCCAGGGCCGCGAAGTCCTCGCCGGCCCTGACCCTGTCGACGAGCTCCTGCGCCAGCCCCTGGTCGGCGACGAGGATGTGCCGGGCGCAGTAGGTCTCGGGCTGCGTGTAGCGGTCGATGTCGGCGAGGTACCTGACGCGCACCTCCTCGTCGGTCGGCTGCGACTCGTCGCGGATCGCCTGCACCACCTGGCCGATGAGGTCGGCCTCGCGGATCAGCGTGACGAGGTCCTCCTCGCTGGGGAACCCGGCGTCGGCCAGGGCGGCGGCGTAGTCCTCCTCGGCGACCGAGGAGCGGAGCCTGTCGAGGGTCTCCTGCACGGCCTCCTCGTCGGGCGCCAGCCCGCGACGCTCGGCCTCGCGCAGCAGCACGAGCTCGGTGCCGCGCTGCTGGATGTACTGGGGCAGCAGTCCTCTCAGGCGCGCCGCCAGGTCGTCTGTGTAGGGGATGCCCTGGCCGGCGGCGAAGCTGCGCATGGCCACGTCGAAGCGCCACACGATGTCGCTCAGCCGCTCCTCGGTGTCGCCGAGGCGCAGCAGGACGGGGTCCTCGTCGCCGGGCGCCGGCGCGGGCACGGCCTCCGCCGCCGCGTCCGGCTGCTCCGGGGCGGGCGGCTCGGGCTGCTGCGCTGCGGCGGGGACCGCGATGAGGAGGAGGGCGAGCAGGGCCATGAGCCCCGTCCGCGCGAGCGGACGCTCGACGAGTCTCTTCACCCCCGCAGGCTACTACGTATCTTCATGAGCCCGGCGCCGCCGCGACCGGGCCGGGAAGCGCGGCCGCGGCCCGACTAGGCGACGGCTCGGCCCTCGCGGGCCGCCCGCAGGCGCTCGTAGAGCTCGCGCTGCTCGGGCGTGAGCGTCTCCGGCACCGTCACGCGCACCTCGGCGAGGAGGTCGCCGCGTCCGCCGCCGCGCTTCGGCCAGCCCTGGCCGCGCAGCCTCAGCACGCGGCCGCTGGAGCTGCCCTCGGGCACGGTCAGCTCCACGACGCCGTCGAGCGTCTCGACCTTCACGACGCCGCCCAGGGCGGCGACGTCGTCGGGCACCCTGACCTGGACGCGCAGGTGGTCGCCGTCTAGGCGCCAGAGCGGGTGCGGCAGGTGCCTGACCTGGAGCAGGAGGTCGCCGCCGCCGGGGGCCTGGCCGCGCAGGCGGAGCTTCGTGCCGTCGCGGATGCCGGCCGGCACGTTGACCTCGAGCGGCTTGTCGCCGACGCGGATCGTCGTGGGCCCGCCGCGGTAGGCGTCGAGGAGCCCGAGGTCGAGCCGCGCCTCGGCGTCGGCGGGCCTGGTCGCGCGCGAGCCCACGCGGCCGAAAGCGAACGGGTCGTCGGGCACGCCGCCGGAGGCGGCGCGCGGTCCGCCGGCCATGAAGCTGCCGAACAGGCTCTGGAAGAAGTCGGAGAAGCCGGCGAACTCCTCGGGCGAGACGTTCGTGTAGAACGTCGTGCCCTGGCCGCCGAACGGCGCGGCGCGGGCGAAGTCGGGGACGCTGCCGGTGCGTCCGTAGGCGTCGTAGAGCCGCCGCTTCTCGGGGTCGGAGAGGACCGCGTACGCCTCGTTGATCTCCTTGAAGCGCTCCTCGGCGCCCGGGTCGTCGGGGTTGCGGTCGGGGTGGTGCTTGGCGGCGAGCCTGCGGAACGCGCGCCTGATGTCGTCCTGCGACGAGTTCCTGTCGACGCCCAACACCGCGTAGTAGTCCTTGTACTCGGCCACTTCCTCCGCCCCCGGGGGCGCCGCCCTCGCTCAGGCGCCTTCCTTGGCGACTATCACCTTCGCCGGCCTGATGAGCCTGTCGCCCTTGACGAACCCGGCCGAGTGGACCTGCACGATGGCGCCGTCGGCCGCTTCCGGACCGGCCGGCACGACGGCCAGGGCCTCGTGCCTCTCGGGGTCGAACTGCTCGCCCTTGAGGCCGACGGGCGTGATGCCCAGCGAGTCGAGCTGCCGCAGCAGCGAGTCGCGCACCGCCCGCACCCCGGTGACGAAGGGCCCCTCCAGGCCGGCGGTGCCGGCCGCCTCCAGCGCGCGCTCGAGGTCGTCGTAGACGTTGAGCACGGGCAGCACCATGCTGTCGACGCCGGCCTCGCGCTCGCGGGCCAGCTCGCCCTCCATGCGGCGCCGGTAGTTCTCGAACTCGGCCCTGGCGCGCAGGTAGCGGTCGCGGGTCTCCTCGACCTCGCGCTGCAGCGCCTCGAGGCGCTCCTGGGCGCGGCGCAGCTCGTCGCGCAGGATCTCGACCTCGCCCTCGCTCGGCGCCTCACGGTCGGCGGCGGGGGCGTCCACCCCCGCCGTGGCAGCGGTATCCCTGTCGGTCTCGTCGGTCACCTATCCAGCCCCCTCAGCCCGCTGGCTTGAAGTCGGCGTCGATGACCTCTTCGTCGTCGCCCTGGCCGCCCTGCTGACCGCCCTCGGGCTGCTGGCCCGGCTGCTGCGCGGTCGCCTGCATGAAGGCCTGCAGCTTCTCGGCCAGCTCGCGGGTCTTCTGCTCGACCTCGTCCTTGGCGGGGCTGCCGTCGAGCAGGCGCTTGGCCTCGTCGACCGCCTCCTGCAGCGGCTTCTTCTGGTCGTCGGTGGCCCCGCTGGCGTCCTCGAGGGCCTTCTGCGCCTGGAGCCTGAGGCCGTCGAGCTGGTTCTTGGCCTCGGCCATCTCGCGCAGCTTGCGGTCCTCCTCGGCGTGCTGCTCGGCCTCCTTGACCATCCGGTCCACCTCGTCCTCGCTGAGGGTCGTGGTGTTCTGGATCGTGATGGAGGCCTCCTTGCCCGTCGACTTCTCGCGGGCCGTGACGTGCAGGATGCCGTTGGCGTCGATGTCGTAGGTGACCTCGATCTGCGGCATGCCGGCGGGCATGGGCGGGATGCCCTCGAGGTTGAAGCGGCCGAGCGACTTGTTGTCGCGCGCCATCGGCCGCTCGCCCTGCAGCACGTGGATCGGCGCCGTGGTCTGGTTGTGGTCCGCCGTCGAGAAGACCTCGGTCTTGCGGACCGGGATCGTCGTGTTCCTCTCGATCAGCTTCGTGAACACCCCGCCCTTGGTCTCGATGCCGAGCGAGAGCGGCGTGACGTCGAGCAGCACGATGTCCTCGACGGCGCCGGTGAGCACGCCGGCCTGGACCGCCGCGCCGAGCGCCACGACCTCGTCGGGGTTGACGCTCTGGTTCGGCTCCTTGCCGAGGAGGTCCTTGACGATGCGCTTGACCGCCGGGACGCGCGTGGCGCCGCCCACGAGGATCACCTCGTCGATCTGCGAGCGCTCGAGCTTCGCGTCCTTGAGGGCCTGCTCGACCGGCCCCTTGATGCGGGCGAGCAGGGGCTGGACCAGCTCCTCGAACTTCGCGCGCGTCAGCTTCTTCTCGAGGTAGAGGGGCGCGTTCGAGGCCGGGTCCATGGCGATGAACGGCAGGCTGATCGTCGTCTCGGGCAGGCCCGAGAGCTCGATCTTCGCCTTCTCGGCGGCCTCGATCAGGCGCTGCAGCGCCTGCTTGTCCTTGCGGAGGTCGACGTTGTACTCGGCCTTGAACTCCTCGGCCAGCCAGTCGACGATCGCGTGGTCCATGTCGGAGCCGCCGAGGTGCGTGTCGCCCGAGGTGGAGCGGACCTCGAAGACGCCGTCACCGACCTCGAGCACCGAGACGTCGAAGGTGCCGCCCCCGAGGTCGAAGACGAGGACCGTCTCGTTGCCCTTCTTGTCGAGCCCGTAGGCCAGGGCGGCGGCCGTGGGCTCGTTGACGATGCGCAGGACCTCGAGCCCGGCGATCTTGCCGGCGTTCTGCGTGGCCTCGCGCTGCGAGTTGTTGAAGTAGGCAGGCACCGTGATGACGGCCTTCGTCACCTTCTCGCCCAGGCGCTCGGAGGCGTCGTCGACGAGCTTGCGCAGCACCATGGCCGAGATCTCCTCCGGCGTGTACTGCTTGTCGCCCACGACGAAGCGCACGCCGCCGTCTGGGCCCTTGACGACCTCGTAGGGGGCGCGCTCGGCCTCCTCCTTGACCTCTTCCCAGGTGCGTCCGATGAAGCGCTTGACCTCGAAGAGCGTGCCCTTCGGGTTCAGCACGGCCTGGCGCTTGGCCACCTGGCCCACCAGGCGCTGGTCGTCCTTGAATGCCACCACCGAGGGCGTGGTGCGGTTGCCCTCGGAGTTCACGAGGACGGTCGGCTCGCCGCCCTCGATGACGGCGATGACGCTGTTCGTCGTCCCCAGGTCGATGCCTACGGCCTTGGCCATCTCAGGTCTCCTCGCTCGCTAGTGAAGTCGTGCCCGCGCCGCTGCCCTGCGCGTGGGAGCCGGAGCCGCACGAAGGAAACCTGTGCGCGGCGGGCGCAGGCTCACGTCCGGCTGTTAGTATAGGAGGTTCCGCGTACCAGTGTCAATTGATGTGAGTCTGGTTATATCAAGGTGGGGTCGCCGCGCCCTCGCGGTCGAGCCAGCGCGTGCCGTGCTGGACGGCGTACGGGCGACCATCGGCGCCGAGGTGGAAGCACCCGCCGTCCCAGGCGCCGTGATCCCCCACCAGGACGAACTCGGCGGTGCCGGGGCCCGCGGGCAGCCCCGGGCCGAGGAGCGCGACGCGACCGACGCGTTCCTCGTCCTCGCCCGCGTAGGCGACGAGCTCGTGGAGCCCCTCCGCGCCGGACGCTCCCCCTGCGCCCGCGCGCTCGGGGACGGCACCCGACCCCGTCGCGGTGTCGCCGCCGGCGCCCGGGGCGGGCTCGACCCGCAACACCAGCCGCCCCCACGGCTCTCCCGACGAGTAGACGCCCGCCAGGCGCCGGAGCGCCTCCGCCGCCTCGCCGCCGTCGCCGCGGGCGGCGAGCCGCTCGTGGCCCTCGCCGTAGAGGGGGCGGTCGGGCGGGTCGCCCAGGGCCAGGTTCACGGCGGCCTGCCAGGCCCGCAGCACCGGCGCGCCGTCGAGGTTCGTCAGCACCGCCACGCCCAGGCCCAGCTCGGGCACGAACCCCTGCGAGGACGCGACGCCCTTCAGCGAGCCGCCGTGGCGCACGACCGTCACGCCGCGGTGCTCGCGGACCGACCACCCCAGCGCGTACGAGCCGCCCGGCGCGGCCCAGCCGCGCGGACGCGTCAGCTCCGCGAGCCGCCCCGCAGGCAGACCGAGTGCGGCGCCGTCGCCGGCGGCCAGGAACCGCAGGTAGCGGGAGAGGTCGAGGACGCTCGACCTGAGGAAGCCCGTGGCCAGGTAGGCGGGCGCCCGGCTCCAGACCGGCGCGCGCACCACGCCCTCGGGCGTGCGCGTGTAGAGCGTGGCGTGGTCGCCCGTGGACCGCGCCGCGACCGGGTCGAAGGTCGTGGCGTGCATGCCGAGGGGGCGAAGCACGAGCTCGGCCAGGACCTCCGGGAAGGGCCGTCCCGCGACCCTGGCGACGGCCGCGCCCACGAGCGCCACGCCCTCGTTCGAGTAGCTCACGACCTCGCCCGGCGGCGCCAGCGGCGGGCGCTCGCCGCGCCGCAGGTAGGCCATGAGCAGCTCGGCGTCGCTCACGTCGGGGTCGGCCGAGGTGTCCCTGCCCACGTAGACGAACGAGGGGTCGCCGCGCTGGTCCGAGCGCAGCGCGAAGTCGAGCGCGCGCAGCGGCGGCACGCCGGAGGTGTGGCTGAGGAGGTGCTCCAGCGTCACCTCGCTCGGGTCGATGCCGGGGTAGCCGAAGCCGGGCAGGTGCTCCGCGACGGGGTCGCTCAGCGACCACGCGCCCCGCGCCTCGAGCGCGAGCGCGGCGAGTGCCGTGAACGACTTGCTCAGGGAGGCCAGGCCGAACACCGTGCGCGGCGTGGCCGGCAGGCGCGCCTCGCGGTCGCGCCAGCCGAAGCCGCGGGCGTAGACGACCCTGTCGCCGAGGGTCACGCACACCGCGGCGCCGGGCACCTCGGCGTCGGCGAAGAGGCGCTCTAGGTACGGGTCCAGGTCGCGCAGCCAGCGCGGGAGACGGTCGTTCATGCGGGCCTCCTCGGGGCGGACCGGCCGAGTCTAACGCGGGCCCAGCGCGTATCCTGGCGCCATGGACCGCACCGACGTGATCGTGGTGGGGGCTGGCATCGTCGGGCTCGCCACGGCGCGGGCCCTGCAGCGGCGACGGCCGGGCCTGCGGGTGACGGTGCTCGAGAAGGAGCCCGGCGTCGCGCGGCACCAGACCAGCCACAACTCCGGCGTCGTCCACTCCGGCATCTACTACCGTCCCGGCACCCTGCGCGCCAGGCTGTGCGTGGCCGGCGTCGACCTCATGCGCCGCTTCTGCGAGGAGCAGGGCCTGCCGTACCAGCAGGTCGGCAAGGTCATCGTCGCCACCGACCAGGGCGAGCTGCGCCGGCTCGAGGACCTGTTCGAGCGCGGCCGCGCCAACGGGGTGCCTGGCCTCGAGCTCATCGACGCGGACCGGCTGAAGGAGATCGAGCCGCACGCGGTCGGCCTGCGCGCGATCCACAGCCCCCGCACGGCGATCGTGGACTTCGGGGCCGTCGCCCGGCGCCTCGCCGAGCTGTTCGAGCAGGAGGGCGGCGAGGTGCGCACCGGCGTCGCCGTGGAGAGCATCGCGGCGGCGGGGGGCGGCGTGACGGTCTCCACCGACGGGGGCCCGCTGGAGGCGCGCTACCTGGTCGCCTGCGCCGGCATGCAGGCCGACCGCCTCGCCCGCCTAGCGGGCGCCGACGTCTCGGACGTGCGCATCGTGCCGTTCCGCGGCGAGTACTACCACCTGCGGCCGGAGAAGCGGCACCTGGTCAAGGGGCTCATCTACCCCGTACCCGACCCGGCGCTGCCGTTCCTCGGCGTCCACCTCACGCGCACGGTCAGGGGCGAGGTCGAGGCGGGTCCCAACGCCGTCTTCGCGCTCTCGCGCGAGGGCTACGGGACCTTCGACGTCCGCCTCGCCGACCTCCTCGACGCGCTGACGTTCCCCGGCCTGTGGGCCATGGCCGCGCGCTTCTGGCGCGTGGGCGCGTACGAGCTCTACCGCTCCTTCTCGAAGGCGGCGTTCGTCGAGGCGCTGCGGCGGCTGGTGCCCGAGATCGGGCTGGCCGACGTCCACCGCGGCGGCGCCGGCGTCCGCGCCCAGGCGCTGGGACGCGACGGCAGGCTCATCGACGACTTCGTGATCCGCGAGAGCCCGCGCGCCCTCCACGTGGTCAACGCGCCGTCGCCGGCGGCCACGGCCAGCCTCGCCATCGCCGAGCACCTCGTCGACCTGGCCGTGGAGCGCTTCGGGATCTGAGGGACCGGCCTCCGTCCTCGGTCGTACCCCGCGAGGCGCTTCAGACCGAGGTTCGCTCGCGGCGCCTCGTGCCGCCGCCCCGAGCCGGCCGCACGGACCCGAGCCCTCAGGCCTCCCACAGTGGCACGAGCCGGCCGCGCGCCACGTCGACGAGGCCGCGGTCGGTCAGCTTCAGCTCGGGGATCACGGCCAGGCCCAGGAAGCTGAGGGCCATGAACGGCGAGGGCATCGTGACGCCCAGCGACGCGGCGGCGGCGTCGAGGCGGTCGAGGTCGGCGGCCACCTCCTTCAGCGGCGCGTCGGTGACGATCCCGGCCAGGGGCAGCGGGAGCTCGGCCCGCACCGCGCCCGCGGCCACCGCCACGAAGCCGCCGCCCAGCTCGGCGAGCCGGCGGCAGGCGACGGCCATGTCCTCGTCGTCGACGCCCACGACCATGACGTTGTGGTGGTCGTGCCCCACGCTCGAGGCCAGCGCGCCGCGCTCGAGCCCGAAGCCGCGCACCAGCGCCACCGCCACGCCGCCGTTGCGCCCGTGACGCTCCACGCAGGCGAGCTTGGCCAGGTCCCGGCCCGGGTCGGCGACGGCGGCGCCGTCCACGACGGTGGGCTCGACGAGCTCCGACCCCGTGACGATCCGGTTGGGCAGCGCCACGACGCAGCGCACGCGTCCCCCGCCCGGCGGCACCGGCAGCGCGAACGAGCCGTCGCCGAGCCGGGGCAGCCGCATGGTGCCGCGCACGGGGCCGTCGTCGAGCGCGTCCGCGGGCGCGGCGGCCGGCCGGGCGGTCGGCGCGCCGCCGTTCGCCACGAGCACGCCGTCCTTGTAGACGCGCCGCGCGTCGAAGGCTGCGAGCGAGCCCACGACGACCAGGTCGGCGAAGTAGCCGGGCGCCACGGCGCCGCGGCGCGGCAGGCGGTAGTGGCGGGCGTTGTTCCAGCTCGCGCAGCGCACGGCGTAGGCCGGGTCGACGCCGCCGGCTATGGCGGACCTGACCATGTGGTCGACGCCGCCCTCGACGAGCAGGTCGTGCGGCAGGCGGTCGTCGGTGACGAAGCCGACGCGGTCGCCGTGCCGCGGGTCGACGAGCGGCAGCAGCGCCCGCAGGTCGCGCGTCACCGACCCCTCGCGCACCATCAGGAACGCCCCGGCCCGCAGCTTCTCGCGGCCCTCCTCCAGCGTCGTCGACTCGTGGTCGGAGGCGATGCCGGCGGCGAGGTACGCCTGCAGGTCGCGCCCGGTGACCCCGGGCGCGTGGCCCTCGGCCGTCACGCCGCGCGAGGCCGCCAGCGCGGCCTTGGCCAGCGCCGTGGCCTCGCCGGCGATCACCTCGGGGAAGCTCATGATCTCGGCCACTCCCACCACGCGCGGGTGCTCGGCGAGGCGGCCCATCTCGGCGATCCCGAACTCGGCGCCCGAGGTCTCCAGCGGCGTGCTGGGCACGCAGGACGGGACAGTGACCCAGACGTCGAGCGGCAGCCGGCCCGTGGTGTCGAGCAGCCACCTCACGCCGGCCTCGCCGGCGACGTTCGCGATCTCGTGCGGGTCGCAGACGACGGCGGTAACGCCGCGCGGCACGGCGACCTCGGCGTAGCCCGACGGGGTGACCAGCGACGACTCGAGGTGCATGTGGCCGTCGATGAGACCAGGCGACACGTAGGCGCCGGCCAGGTCGACGACCTCGCGGGCCTGGCCGAGCCCCTGACCCACGGCCGCCACGAGTCGGCCGGAGACGAGCACGTCGGCCTCGATGACGGCGTTCGTGAAGACGTCGACGACCCGCCCCCCGCGGAGGAGCAGGTCGCCCGCTCTGCGCCCGGCCGCCACCGCGACGGCCGCGGCTACCTCTTCGGCTGTCGGCAGGGTCGGTGAGGCGCCGGCCCCGGCCACGCTGCGGCTACTGGCCCGCCAGTGGGGACGAGTTCTTGCCGGAGCCCCGCGCGTAGTACGGGTTCTGGCCGGCGTCGTGGTCGGTGGCGTCCTTGACCGCGACGATCTCGGGCACCTGCTCGCGGATGATGCGGTCGACACCCTGCTTGAGGGTCACGTCGGCGGCGCCGCAGCCCTGGCAGCCGCCGCCGAAGCGGATGTAGGCGACGCCGTCCCTCACGCCCTCGAGCGCGACGTTGCCGCCGTGGGTGGAAACGCCCGGGTTGATGTGCTGGTCGAGGACGTCCTGGACCTTCTGGGCCACGGGGTCGTCCCACTTGGGGCTGGGGAAGAACACCTTGAAGCCCGACTGCATCACGCCCTCGACGAAGTCCACGGTGGCGCCGTCGAGGGCCCTGGCGGAGAGCGGGTCGAGGTAGACCTCGAAGGCGCCCTCGTCCTGGACGCGGTCGTTGGGCTGCTTGTCGGTGGGCTTGACGAGCCAGAGGCGCTGCTCGGCGCGCGTGCCGGCGATGCGCAACGCACCGACGCCCTGCGCTGCCTGCGCCTGCATGAACTTGAGGACGCGTTGCTTCGCGAGGTCGGTGAAGGTCAGCATGACCCTTCGAGGTTACCAGCAACGAGGAGCCCCCGGGTGCTCCGAAGCTGCCCAGGGGCTCCTGAAGTAGCGGTCGCGTACGTGCCCGGTCAGAGCACCTGCATGACGTACTCGTCGGTGGCGCGCTCGAGCCCCTCGAGGTCGGCGACGTAGACGCCGCGCGTGCCGGAGAGGGCGCCCTCGTTGCGCAGCTCGCCGAGGATGCGGGTGATCGTCACGCGGCTCGAGCCGGTGAGGTCGGCGAGGTCCTCGTGGGTGAGCGCCAGAGGCAGCTTGATGGCGCCGCTCTGGTCGTCGGAGGGCAGGCCGAACTGCTTGGCGAGCCGCAGGAAGGCGCGGGTGACGCGGGCGCCGACCGGCATCTCGGCCTCGTCGAGCATCTCCCGGCTGCGCCGCAGCTGGCGCGCCAGGCTGCGCAGCACGTAGTCGCGCAGGCCGCGGTCGTTCATGGCCTGCTGCGGGTCGATGGGCGTGAGGCAGGCCTCGTGGACGGCCACCACGGTCTCGGCGTGCTTGCCGCCGTCGAGGGCGGCGAGGCCGAGGACGTCGCCGGGGCCGTAGAGGTCGGCGATGCGGTCGCGGCCCAGGCTGGTGGGCACGACGGCCTTCAGGACGCCGTGGTTGACGATGTAGAGGCTGGCGGCGTCGCGGTCGGCCTCGTAGAGGACCTGACCGGGCTCGAGGGTGCGGGTCGGCAGGGCGAGTCCCGACGGGACGATGCCTGTGGCTTCGCAACCGCTCGGCGTGTCGAGAGCTTCGAACGTGTCGAGCATGGTTGTTCCTTTCTCGTCTTGCAAGCGCGGCCTTCCGGGCCGGGCCGACGGTCGCTAGAGACTCGTGCCCGCTCTGACGAGCGGGCCGGGACTACAGAAACTATAGCACCTGCACCCTCACCTGTCCATAGTCGCGGGGGGCCGTGATAGTGCGATGAGATACGTCCCAGACGGAACTCCCGCGCCTCACGCGACGGTCGGCGAACGTCCGTTCGGTGAGGATATAGTTAACCCTACTCACATTTGACACATCTTCTCTCCTACCTTACCATTTCAGGTGTGAACGCAGTCGCGAACCGACCCCTGACGCCCACGCAGGAGCGCGTCTACGCGCGGCTGCTCGAGCACCAGCGCCGCACGGGCCGCCTACCGGAGCTGTCCGACCTGGCGCGGTCCCTCGGCATCCACTACGTCTCGCTGCGCCAGCACCTCGAGGCCCTGCAGCGCAAGGGCTACCTCGAGTTCGAGAGCCGCGGGCGCGGGCGCTCGCCCCACCTGGCGCTGCCCGCGCAGGCCACCGGCATCCCGGTGCTCGGCGACATCCCCGCCGGCCCGTTCGACGCCGCCGTGGCCCACCCCGAGGCCTACCTGCCGCTGCCCGGCCTGCCGGACGCGAGCTTCGCGCTGCGCGTGCGTGGCGACTCGATGGCCGACCTGATCCAGCCGGGCGACGTCGTGCTGCTCTCGCGGCGCCCGCCGTCCCGCGAGGGCGAGATCTGCGCCGTCCGCGTCGGCGAGGAGGACGCCACGCTCAAGTACGTGCGGCGCCTCCCCGGCGGCAGGGTCGAGCTGCGCCCGCACAACCCCGCGTACGACACGCTGCAGGTGCCCGCCGAGGAGGTCTCCCTCGACGGCGTCTACCTCGGCCTGCTGCGCGGCGACGCCGCCGACGCCCTGCTCGAGCCGGCCTAGCTCGCTACCACCACTCCGTCCTCGACCAGCCTGCGCGCCTCCTCCTCGGTGAGGCCGGCGTCGCGCGTGAGCACCTCCAGGGAGTGCTCCCCCAGACGCGGCGGCGCCGGGGCCTCGCCTTCCGGGGGGCGCAGACCCAGGTCCGTGCCGTCGGGCCGGCGGGCGAACCAGAGCGGGCTCGCGACCATCGGCACGGACGTCCCGTCGCGGCCCGTGCCGCTGACGACCGCGCCGCGCGCCGCGGCCTGGGGGTCGGCGAACGACTCCGGCAGCGTCAGCACCGGGGTCGCCGGCACGCCGGCGGCGCCGCAGGCCGCGACGAGCTCGTCGCGCCGCCAGCCCGCGACCAGCCCCGCGATCCGCGCCACGACCTCGTCGCGGTGCGCCACGCGCGCCGCGTTCGTCGCGAACCGCTCGTCCGCGGCCAGCTCGGGCACGCCGAGCACCCCGCAGAGCCGGCCGAACTGGGCGTCGTTGCCCACGGCCAGCACCAGGGCGCCGTCCGACGCCTCGAACGACTGGTACGGCACGATGCTCGGGTGGGCGCTGCCGAGGCGCCTGGGCGCCTGGCCGGTCAGCAGCACGCCCTGCGCCTGATTGACCGCGCTGGCCAGCGCCACGTCGAAGAGCGAGACGTCGAGGTGCGCGCCCTCGCCCGTCTCCGCGACGCGGCGCAGCGCGGCCAGCGCACCCGCGGCGGCGTGCAGGCCCGTGAGCACGTCGATGAACGCCACCGGCAGCTTCACCGGCGGACGGCCCTCCTCCCCCGTCATGGCCATCACGCCGGAGAGCGCCTGCAGCGCCCCGTCGTAGCCCGGCTCCTTGGCCCGCGGGCCGGTCTGGCCGAAGCCCGTGATCGAGACGTAGACGACCCTGGGGTTGACGGCGGCCACCGCGGCGTAGTCGAGGCCGTAGCGGGCGAGGTCGCCGACCTTGAAGTTCTCGACGACGACGTCGGCGGACGCGGCCAGCCGCCGCACGGCCGCCGCGCCGCGCGGGTCCTTGAGGTCGACGGCCAGGCTCCGCTTCCCGCGGTTCACCGACAGGTAGTAGCCGCTCTCGTCGCCCAGCCACGGCGGGCCCCAGGCGCGCGTGTCGTCGCCGCGCGGCGACTCCACCTTCACGACGTCGGCGCCGAGGTCGGCGAGGAGCTGCGTGCAGTAGGGACCGGCTAGGACCCGGCTGAGGTCGAGGACCTTCACGCCCCTCAGCATGGAGGCGAGTCTATCCGCGGCGCGAGGCGGCCGGCCTGTGCTACCGTCCTCGGCAGACAACCGTCAGAGGAGGCAAGCATGCGAACCGTCCTTCGGCCGTTCGTCGTCATGGCCGCGCTCGGCTCCGGCCTAGCGGCAGCGCAGACCCCCCTCTCGATCGCCACCGGCGGCACCGGCGGGGTCTACTACCCCGTCGGCGGCGGCTACGCGCAGATCATCGACCAGTACGTCGAGGGCTACACCGCCACCGTCGAGGCCACGAACGCGTCGGTCGACAACGTCGCGTTCATCTCCCGCGGCGACGCCGACCTCGCGCTGGCCCTGGCCGACACCGTGCTCGCGGCCTACCAGGGCACCGGCGTCTTCGGGCCCGACGGCGACCTGCCGCAGCTCTCCAACCTCAGGGCCATCACCGTCGCGTACACGAACGCCGTGCACATCATCACGCGCGCCGACTCGGACATCGACAGCCTGCAGGACCTGGTGGGCAAGCGCGTCTCCGTGGGCGCCCCCGGCTCCGGCACCGAGGTCTCGGCGAACACGATCCTCGAGGCCGTGGGCATCTCGTACGACGACTTCGCGGCGGTGCAGCGGCTGGGGGCGAACGAGACGGCCGACGCGCTGCGCGACGGCGCGATCGACGCCGGGTTCTGGTCCGGCGGCGTGCCCACAGGCGCCGTGCTGAGCCTGTCCGAGACCCACGACATCCGCCTCGTGCCCGTCAGCGACGAGGAGTACGAGCAGATCCACGCGGCCGACCCGACGCTGATCCGCTACACGTTCCCTGAGGGCGCCTACCGCGGCGTGGGCGAGACCGCCTCGATAGGCACCCCGAACCTGCTGATCGTGGCCGCGGAGGCCGACGAGGAGCTCGTCTACGAGTTCACCAAGGCGCTCTTCGAGCACATCGACGTCGTGAGGAACATCCACCCCTCGGCGAACGAGACGGTGCCGGAGGCGGCGCTCGACTCGCCGATCCCCCTCCACCCCGGTGCGATCCGCTACTACGAGGAGATCGGCCTGACCGTTCCGGACAGCCTCAAGGCCGACTGATCCCGAGGGTCGGAGCGATGGGGTGGCGCGCGCCGAGGCGGCTGCAGCCCGGGCGCGCGCCGCCCCGCCTCGCGCGGCTGGCCGTCCTGCTGTGCGCCGCGCTCGTCGCCGGACCGGCGCGGGCCGCCGTCCCCCACCTCGTCGTCACGACGGCCGACGGCGAGGTCCTGGCCGACGCTCCCCTGCCCGGCGACGGCAGGTGGCGCCTCGAGTGGCGCCACTCGGTGGCCCAGGTGACCGTCGTCGACGTCTTCGAGTACCGGGACGGCGTCATGCTCGTCGTCGAGGAGCTGACGCCGTACCTGGACGTCGCCGGCCTGGGCGGCTTCGCCGGCCGCGGGACCATGGAGCAGCTCCCCGACGGTAGGTACCTCCTCCACGGCATCGACCTACCCATTCCCGGCAACGTCCACCGGTTCATCATCGGCTCGGAGCGCGCGCCATCCGTGCTGGTCGTCGGCGAGCGGCGCTACGAGCTCAGCCGCATGAGGCCGGGCGAACACGCGCGACTGGAGGTGATGCCCAGGTGACCGACCCGGCGGGGGGCGCGCCAGCCCCCGCCCCAGAGGAGCCCGGCGGCCCGCCCATGGCCGCGTGGGTCACGGTCGTCGTGACCCTGCTCGCCGTCGCCCTCGGGGCGTTCCAGCTCTACACGGCCGGCTTCAGGCCGTTCAACCTGTTCGTGCAGCGCGGCTTCCACCTGATGGTGGTGCTCATCGTCACCTTCCTGGCGTTCCCGCTCAGGAAGCGGGAGCGCAAGGCCCTCGACTGGGTCGTCGACCTGACCCTGGTGGCGGCCTCGGCGTACATCGGGCTGTACCTGCTCCTCGACCTCGACGGGATCATCCACCGCTCCGGCTTCTTCCTGCGGCGGGACATCGTCGCGGGCGTGGTCGCCGTGCTCGTGGTCCTGGAGGCCGCGCGCCGCACGATCGGCTGGGCGATAACCGGCGTGGCCGTCGTGGCCCTCCTCTACTCGATGGCCGGCCCGCGCGGCGCGCTGCCCTGGCTCGGCGAGCTGCTCCCCGGCATCCTGTCGCACCGCGGCTACTCGTTCGAGCGCATCGTGGGTCACCTCTACCTCGGCCAGGAGGGCATCTTCGGTCTCCCTCTCGGCGTGGCCGCCACCGTCGTGTTCACGTTCATCCTCTTCGGCGCCTTCCTCGAGTCGACGGGCGCCGGCAAGTCGTTCATGGACATGGCCTACGCGATCGCCGGCCGACAGCGCGGGGGGCCGGCGAAGGCGGCGGTGATCGCGTCCGGCTTCATGGGGTCGGTCTCGGGCAGCGCCATCGCCAACGTCGTGACCACCGGCGCGTTCTCGATCCCGCTGATGAAGCGCCTCGGCTACCGGCCCGAGGAGGCGGGCGGCGTCGAGGCCGCGGCGTCGACCGGCGGGCAGATCCTCCCGCCGGTGATGGGCGCCGGCGCCTTCCTCATGGCCGAGTACACGGGGGTCCCCTACGCCGAGATCGTGCGCATCTCGATCCTGCCCGCCCTCATGTACTTCGCGACCGTCTACCTGTTCGTCGACCTGATCGCACTGAAGCGCGGCATGCGCGGGCTCCCCGCCTCGCAGCTGCCCAAGGTCCGCGACGTGGTGCGCGAGGGCTGGTACTACCTGGTGCCGCTCGGCGTGCTGATCTACTTCCTGGCGGTCAACGTCTCGCCCAACCGCGTCGGCTTCATCGCCGTCGTCAGCATCCTGGCCGTGTCGGCGCTGCGGTGGGTGGTCAGGCGCCTGCTGCTGGGCCGTGCGGGGCCCGCGGCGGACGCGGGCGGCGGCGTGGACGTGGGAGAGCACGCGGCCGCCGTCGAGGGCGCCGTGGCGGCCGCCGGGGCGCTGGCCGTGGCGCCGCGCCAGAGCGCGGGACGGGACGCGCTGCTGGGCTTCCGCGGGTTCATCGACGCGTTCCGGGTGGGCGCCCTCAACGCCGTGCCGGTCAGCGTGGCCTGCGCGGTGGCCGGGGTGGTCGTGGGCATCATCACGCTCACCGGCCTGGGGCTGAAGTTCTCGGCCCTCATGCTCGCGTTCTCCGGCGGGCACCTGCTACTCGCCATCCTGCTGGTGATCCTCGCCAGCCTCGTGCTCGGCATGGGACTGCCCGTGACGGCCAGCTACATCGTCCTGGCCGTGCTGGCGGCGCCGCTGCTGCAGAACGAGTTCGGCATACCCCTGCTCATCGCGCACCTCGTGATCTTCTGGTACTCGCAGGACTCGAACGTCACCCCGCCGGTCGCGCTGGCGGCCTTCGCCGGCGCCGGCATCGCGCGAGCCGACCCCATGAGGACCGCGTTCCAGGCGTGGAAGATGGCCAAGGGCCTCTACCTGATCCCACTGTTCATGATCTACAACCCCGAGCTGGTCTACGGCGGACCCACCTGGTACTACGTCTGGACGATCGTGGTCGGCTTCGTGGCGCTGGCCGCGTTCGCGGCCGCCCTGGAGGGCTACCTGTTCACGCGCATGGCCTGGTACTCGCGCGTGCTGGCGGCCGTGGGGCTGGTCCTCATCTTCTACCCCTCGTTCGCCTACGAGGTCGTGGGCATGGCCGTCATGACCGTCGTGCTCGGCGTCAACCTCGCGAGGCGTCGGGCGGAGCTCCGGGAGGGCTCCGCCGGCGCCGCCGCCGCGCCATGAGGACGGCTCAGGGTGCGGCGAACTCGGGCACGAGGGCCTCGTCGTAGTCGCGGCCGAGGACGGCCAGCGCGCGGTCGGGCCTGTCGGTGATGATGCCGTCGACGCCCATCGCCACGAGCTCCCTCATGGCCTCCTGGTCGTTGACCGTCCACACGTGGGCGTCGAGCCCGCGGGCGTGGGCGGCCGCCACGAAGTGCGGGGTCACGACGGTGATGCCGGAGAACGTCCGCGGCACCTGCAGCGCGTCGTAGGGCGGCGTCAGCACGGCTGAGAGACGCAGCTTCTCGAGCGCCACGAAGAACGCCACCTCGGCCTGCGACGCCGACGTGGCGACCTCGGGACAGGCGCTCCTGAACGCCGCCAGCGCTCGCCCGTGGAACGAGCCGACCATCACCCTGGTCGTGGCGTCCCGCTCGCGCAGGTAGGCGCAGAGGCGCCGGGCGACGTCGGGGTCTTCCTGCTTGATCTCGACGTTCACGGCGGCGTCATCGAACGCGCTCAGCACCTCGCCGAGCGTCGGCAGCGTGACGCCGCGGCCGCGGTAGGCGTACCCGGAGGCGTCCGCGTCCGCGCGCGGGCCGCTCGGCGTCCAGCGGTAGCCGGCGTCGAGCTCGCGCAGCTCGCGCATCGTCAGGTCGGCCACCGCGCCGGAGCCGTCCGTGGTCCTGTCGACGGTGTCGTCGTGGATCACCACGAACTCGCCGTCGGCCGTCTCGTGGACGTCCAGCTCCAGCACGTCGGCGCCGAGGCGGGCGGCGCCGTCGAAGGCCACGAGCGTGTTGTCGGGCCACAGCAGGGCGCCGCCGGCGTGCGCCAGCACGGCCGGCGCGTCCTGGGGGAACAGGCGGAAGTAGGCGGCGCGCGGTCGTGGGCTGGCGATCGCCGCCAGCACCAGGTAGAGGGCGGCGAGCACGGCCACCACGGCGACGAGGCCCCGGATGAGACGCACGTCGCCTAGGTTAGCCGGTCGGCGCCAGTACGTCCCTCAGCCGGCACCGGCGCGCTCGGGCGAGGGGGCGGTGCGCTCGTCCGGGTCGACCGTCGTTCCCGAGGGGTCCTCGATGAGCGGCGCGTCGTCGCCGGCCAGCGCGCTCAGGAGCGCGCTGTGCGAGAGGACGCCGACAAGCCGCTTGTCGTCGTCGAGCACGGCGATGGGGAGCCGGCTGTCGGCGCTCAGGGCCAGGAGTTCGCTGAGCGGGGTGTCCTCGGGCACCGTGGGAGCCTCCTCCGAGAGCACGAGCCGCAGGTCCGGGCTGCCGACCCGCTCCCCCCTGGCCACGGCGTCGCGGGTGGCGACGCCCCTGTACCGGCCGTCGTCGCCTACCACGAAGACGTGGTCCCACCGCCGCGCCCGCAACGTCTCGAGCAGCTGACCCGGGCGCGTGTCCAGCGTCACCGGTTCGACCGGGTCCATCGCCGCCGCGGCGGTGAGGACCCGCCCGCGGTCGACGTGCTGCACGAACGTCCTCACGTAGTCGTCGGCGGGGCGGGTGAGTATCTCGACCGGCGTGCCCACCTGCACGACCTCGCCGTCCTTGAGGATGGCGACCCGGTCCCCGAGCCGCAGCGCCTCGTCGAGGTCGTGCGTGATGAAGACGATCGTCTTGCTGAGCCGGCGTTGGAGCCGGATCAACAGGTCCTGCATCTCCCGACGGATGAGCGGGTCCAACGCGCTGAACGCCTCGTCCATGAGGAGGATCTCCGGATCGGTCGCGAGCGCCCTGGCGAGGCCCACCCTCTGCTGCATGCCGCCCGACAGCGCCGCTGGTCGCGCCTGCTCGTACCCGGACAGGCCGACCGCCGCGATCCAGCGCCTCGCCCTCCCGTGCCGCTCGTCCCTGTCCAGCCCCTGGACCTTGAGCCCGTACGCCACGTTGTCGATGACGTTGCGGTGCGGGAACAGGGCGAAGTGCTGGAACACCATGCCCATCTTCTCCCGGCGCACGCGCTCCATCTCGCGCCGGGACAGGCCGGTGATGTCCTCGCCGTCGATCAGGATCCGACCTGAGGTGGGCTCGATCAGTCGGTTGAGGCAGCGGACGAGGGTGGACTTCCCGCTGCCAGACAGGCCCATCACGACGAACGTCTCGCCCTCGTGCACGGTCAGCGAGACCCCGTTGAGGCCGACCGTGTGCTTGGTCCGGCGCAGGACCTCGTCCTTGCTCGCCCCGGCACGGACCGTGTCGAGCACCGCCAGGGCGTCGCGACCGAAGATCTTGTACAGGTCCTCGACCACGATCTTGGCAGGGCGTCCTGCCGCGGCGGGCCGGCTCATCGCTTCCCGTCCCTTCTCGCGGCGCGCCGCATCACGGCCCCCGACTGCCGGCCTGGAAGCGACGGCTGTACCCCTGCGTGACCCGGTCCATCACGATGGCCAAGATGACGATGGCGAGTCCGGCCTCCAGGCCCAGCCCCACGTCACCCCGCTGCAAGCCTCGTAGCACTTCCTGACCGAGCCCTCGCGCGCCGATCATCGAGGCGATGACGACCATGGCCAGCGCCATCATGATGGTCTGGTTGATCCCGGCCATGATGTTAGGGACCGCCAGAGGGAGCTGCACGTCGAAGAGCGTCTGCCTGCTGGTGGCGCCGAAGGACCGCGAGGCCTCGATGACCTCGCGGTCGACGAGGCGGATGCCGAGGTCGGTCAGCCGGATCACGGGGGGAACGGCGTACACGAACGTCGCGAAGATGGCCGCCACGTTGCCGAGGCCGAAGAGCATGACCACGGGGATCAGGTAGACGAAGCTCGGCATCGTCTGCATGGCGTCCAGCACCGGCTTCAGCACGCCTCGGAAGGCGTCGTTCCTGCCCATCAGGATCCCGACCGGTATGCCGACGACGATGGATATCACCGTGGCGACCACCATGAGGGCGAGCGTCGTCATCAGCTCGGGCCACAGGCCGAACGTGCCCACGAGCATCATCAGGCCCGCCATGACGACCGCCGGCAGGAGACGACGCCCGAAGGCGTGCCACACCAGCAGGCCCAGCGCCAGGACGACGAGCCACCACGGCAGCCAGACGAGGAACCGCTCGACCCGGACGAGCGCGAAGAGGAGCGCGTTCGTGATGGCGTCGAAGAAGTGGCCGTAGTGAGCGACCAGCCAGTCGACCGCGCCGTTGGTCCATTCCCGGAGCGGTACGTCCCACTCCGGGAAGGTCCTACCGAAGACCTGGCTCATGTCAGAGCACCCGCCTCAACGCCGTGGACGCGGGTCACCGCAGCGCGGCCTGCACCCGCTCGGCGACGTCCTGGGGCACCCACTGCGTCCAGAGGTCCACGTGCGTCTCCAGGAAGTGCAGGGCGGCCTCCTCCGGAAGGGCCTCGTTGTCCTTCATGTACGCGAGCGCCTGGCTGACGAGGGAGCTGCTCAGCTCGAAGTTCTCGAAGAACGCGAGGATGTCGTCACTCGCGGCCGCGGCGAACGCGTCGCTGAGCCCGATGTGGACGACCGAGGCCGGGTAGGCGCACGCCTGCTCGGGGTCCTCGAGGTTCGCCATCAGCTGGTCCCAGCACTCCTCGGTGTACTCGGGCTCCTCGAGCATCACCATGTCGAGCTTCCCGAGCACCCAGGTCGGTCCCCAGTAGTACCCGAACCACGGCTCGCCCTGCAGGTAGGCGGACTCCATCGAGCTCGCCAGCGCGACGCCGGTGCCCGGGGGGAAGCTGTTGAAGTACTCGTCCAGGCCGTACGCCTTGAGCTTGGCGTTGTTTATGCCCTCGCAGACCCAGCCGATGATGCAGTTGTAGAAGCGGCCCTTGTCGGGCTGCTCCGGGTCCTGGAACAGGTGCGCGTACTTGGCGATGTCCTGCACGGTGACCAGGTCGGGAGCCATCGGCTCGATGCCACGTTCCGGGTCGCCCTCGATCACGTAGCGAGGCACGAAGAAGCCCTGCTGGCCGTCGTCGAAGATGACGCCCATGTCGACGATCTCGCCGGATTCCAGTGCCTCCGGGAGGAACTCCGCCGGGTTGTCGAGCCAGATCTCGGTGAGCACGTCTATGTCATCGCGGATCAGGCCCTGCTGCATGGGCACGGTGGAGCCCGGGATGATGCCGGTGGTGCACCCGAAGCCTTCCTCGAGGATGAAGCGGGCGATGGCGTTGTTCACCTGGGCGCTGTCCCAGTCCTGCTCGCCGAAGATGATCGCGTCGGAATATCCGCCGCAGTCGCGCTCTTGTGCAGCGGCGTGGCCGCAGAGCAACACGGCGGCCGCCGCGAGAGACGAGACCACGGCTCTGACCTTGTGACGTGTCACGGTCATGTGATGTGACTCCTAGAGGTTCCCGCGAAGGGGGTAGACGAAAGCCCGTCCACGCCGCTCACCGGCTCGTAGGGACGCGGCCGCCCGAGGTGACACCTTATGCGCCAACTTTCACCCGAGCGCCTCATCATACATGAGGCCGTCGGCGCGGCGGCCGGACCGCCCTCGTCACCTGCCCGGAGCGGCCCGGTCCGTCACCCCGTCACCGCCTGGAGCCGCTCGCTTCCATGAACGGGGTATGGGTCACCGGGACGCCATCACGGGCTGAGCCCGATATATCATCGCCTACGACGTCCCTTGCGCGTTCACCTAAGCAGCCGTTTCGGGGGGACGCGGACGCCCACGGAGGTGGATGGTCTATGCGGAGCCCACGCCAGATGTTGGCAGCGCTGGTCCTAGCGCTGGCAGCGTCGCCCGCCATGGCCCAAGGCGGCGACCTGCCCGTAGTGAACGCCGCCATGGAGGCCACCGGCACGTTCTCCTGGATCGTGCACGCCATGGACTACTTCGGCACGGCGGAGGCCAACGGCATCAGGGTCGTCGGCACGCCGTACGCCAGCAAGCAGGCGACCGAGATCGCCCTGCGCAGCGGCGAGGCCGACGTCAAGGTCGACGACTTCCTCGCCCCCGTCCTGCTGCGGCAGGCGGGCATCAACGCCAGCGGCATCTACCCCTACGCCACGGCCATCGGCGGGCTCGTCGTGCCCGTCGACTCCGACATCCAGGGGCTCGAGGACCTCGACGGCAGGACCATCGCCGCCGGCGCGCTGCGCGACAAGAGCATCCTCATCCTCCGCACGCTGACGATCTCGGAGTACGGCTTCGACGTCGGCGACGACCAGGTCGTCCAGGCCGCGCCGCCGCTGATGATGGAGCTCACGGCCTCAGGTGAGGTCGACGCGGCGCTGCCGCTGTGGCACTGGGTCGCGCGCATGGAGGCCGCCGGCGTGGGGCGCGAGATCATGACCGTGGCCGACATGCTCGAGCGCCTCGGCCTGCCCCGCGACCTGCCGAACCTCGTCGTGGTCGCCCGCGACGACATGCCCGACGAGCTGAAGACGGCCTTCATCGCCGCGCTGCGGGACACGTTCGAGGTCATGAAGGCCACGCCGGCGGACGACCCGTTCTGGCAGACGATCCTCGACGAGGGCCTCTACTCGCTGCCCGACCCGAGCCAGTTCCCGCAGGTCATCGAGCGCTGGAAGGCCGGCACGACCGACAAGTGGGACCAGGAGTCGATAGACGGGCTCGTCACGATGGTCGAGCGCCTCGTCGAGCTCGCCGGGCCCGAGGCCGTCGGGGTCGAGAGCGTGGACCCTGCCGCCTACACCACCGAGTTCTTGCCGCGCTGAGGGTAGGGTCGCCGGGTGGCGGTAGATGCTGAGAGAGCGGCCCCTGCCGTCGTCCGGCCCAAAGTCCCGAGGAGCTCAGGCGCCGGCGTCGGCCCCTGGCTGACGCTGGCGTCTTACGGCTCGCTGCTGGTCCTGTGGCTCGTGGGCGCCCGCGTGGCGCCCGACCTCATCCCCGGGCCCGTGGAGACGCTCGACTTCGTCGCCCGCGAGTACCGGCGCGGCGTGCTGCTCGGCCACCTGTGGGTCACCACCCAGCGGGTCCTCAGCGCCTTCGCCATCGGCATGGTCATAGGCGTCGCCGCCGGCGCCGCCATGGGCGCCTCGAAGCGAGTCGACGACCTGCTGCAGGGCTGGCTCGTCGTCCTGCTCACGATCCCGCGCATCCTGCTCTTCGTCGTCGCCTACCTCACGATCGGCCTCTCCGACCAGGCGCTCGTCGTCGCCCTCGTCATCACGATCGTGCCCACGATCGTCGTGGCCGTGCGCGAGGGCGCCAGGGCCACCGACTCCTCGCTCGTCGACATGGCCAGGGCGTTCCGGCGCTCGCGCGCCGCCACCTGGCTCCACGTGGTGTTCCCTCAGCTCACCCCCTACATCGTCGGCACGGCGCGCGGCTCGCTGGCGCTGACCTGGAAGATGGTCGTCCTCGGCGAGCTCCTGGGGCGCACCTCCGGCGTCGGCTACCAGATCTCCTTCTACTTCCAGTTCTTCAACATGACGGGGATCCTCGCCTACGGCGTGACGATGATGGTGCTGCTCGCCGTCGTCGACCTCGGCGTCATGGGGGCGCTGCAGAGGGTCGCGTTCCGCTGGCGCGCGCCCGTGAAGGTGAGCGCTGTCGGCTGATGGCCGAGATCCACGCCAGGGGCCTAGCCAAGTCCTACCCGCTCGCCGACGGCACCGCCCGCCCGGCGCTGAAGGGCATCGACCTGCACGTCGCCTCCGGCGAGTTCCTGTGCCTGCTCGGGCCCTCCGGCTGCGGCAAGACCACCCTGCTCAACATCCTCGCCGGCCTCGACGACGCCGACTCCGGCACGTTCAGCGTCGGCGACCCGGCGGCACCGCCCGTGACGAGCTACATGTTCCAGGAGCCGCGCCTGCTGCCGTGGCGCACCGTGCGCGGCAACCTGCACTTCGTCCTCGACGAGCGGGGCGAGGCCTCCCGGACCAAGGTGGACTACTGGCTCGACCGCGTCGGCCTCGCCGGCCGGGGCGACGACTACCCCAGGCAGCTCTCGATAGGCCAGCGCCAGCGCGTGGCGGTCGCCAGGGCGCTGATCGTGCAGCCGCAGGTGCTGTTCATGGACGAGCCGTTCTCGTCCCTCGACGAGCTCACGGCCACACGCATGCGCGAGGAGCTCCTCGACCTCTGGCAGGAGCTCGGCTGCACCGTCCTCTTCGTCACGCACAACCCGCTCGAGGCCGCGTTCCTCGCCGACCGCATCGTCGTCATGAGCCCGGGCCCCGGGCGCATCGTCGAGGAGCTGACCGTCACCGGCCGGCTGCCCCGTCCGCGCGACGGCGACGACCCCAAGGTCTGGGAGGTCTCGCGGGAGGCGGTCAGGGCGCTGCGGGGGGAGGCCCTCGGGAGCCAGAGGTCGCTGGAGGCCGACCAGGTGGCGGGGTGACGAGGTCCCGGCGCCGCCTCAGCGACCGCTGTCGCCTCCCCGGCCGCCCCGGCGATGAAGGGGTACGCTAAGCCCAGCGGCCACGCGGATATACGATATGCGTTAGACTCCAACCGCACCGATGCGTAAGCCACGGCAAGTCAAGGGTCATTTGTCCCGCCACGCGCCAGGCCGCGGCGTGGCGCGGCGAGAACGGCGGCCGGAGCGCCGCCTTAGGAGGAAAGACCGAGTGATCCCCGGATCCAAGTCCGTGCGCAAGGTGTTGCCCCTAGCCCTGGGCGCGGCCCTGGCCGTGGCGGCGCTCGCCGCCGAGGCCGGCGCCGACCTGGCCGTGAGCAACCACCCCGAGCTGGGCGAGATAGTCGTCGACGGCGCCGGCAACACGCTCTACGTCTTCGCCCCCGACGCGCAGGGCGAGAGCACCTGCTACGAGACCTGCGCGGCGAACTGGCCGCCCCTCGTCTCCGACGGCGAGGTGACCGCGGGCGAGGGCCTCTCCCAGGACCTCGTCGGCGCCGTCACGCGCACCGACGGCTCAGAGCAGGTCACCTACGGCGGCTGGCCTCTCTACACCTTCGTCCGCGACACCGAGGCCGGCCAGGCCAACGGCCAGGGCGTCAACGACGCCTGGTTCGCGATCGCGCCGGACGGCACGCCCGTGGGCATGCCGGCGACCGAGGACGCCGAGGGCGAGGGCGGCGAGGACGCCGGAGGCGCTGACGGAGGCGACGCCGGCGGAGCCGGCGGCGACGACATGGCCGCCCTCATGAAGGAGGGCGCCGCGGTGTTCGCCCGCATCTGCGCCGCCTGCCACGGCGCCAACGGCGACGAGGCGCTCGTCGAGCACGCCGCCATCCTCGCCAACAACCCGCGCCTGGAGAACGTCAACAGGGTCGTCAGGCGCATCATCCACGGCGGCGGCTACATGCCGCCCGTCGGTCGAGACCTGTCGGACCGCGAGGTCGCCGCCGTCGCCACCTTCGTCCGCAACTCCTTCGGCAACGACTTCGGTCCCGTCGGAGAGGAGGCTGCCGCTGAGATGCGCTGAGAGGAGTCGAGAGCCGGAAGGTCTGCTTCGCAACGGAACACGAGAGAGCCTTGCTTGCATCGAGCCGTTCGGCACGGAGGAGGAAGATCGATGAGACCCCAGCGGAAGCTACGCATCGTCACCCTCGTGGCGGCAGCCGCCTTGGCCGGCTTCGGCCTCGCGCAGACCGACGAGGACATGCTCAACCCCCCGCCCGGCGAGTGGCCTCAGTTCGGGCGCGACTCGTTGGCGAACCGCTACAGCCCGCTCGACCAGATCAACACCGAGAACGTGGCCGACCTGCAGCTCGCGTGGGTCCGTGACATGGGCTACCGGCAGACGTTCCAGGGCACGCCCACGGTGTGGAACGGCATCATGTACGTGGCCACCCAGACCGGCGTGACGGCCCTGGACGCCACCGACGGCTCCACCGTCTGGGAGTACAGCTCCCCCAACGAGGGCGAGGTCATCAACGACTCCGCCACGCGCGGCGCGCCCCTCGTCTACGACGGCAAGGTCTTCGCGAACCTGCGCTACGGCGCCACCGTCGCCCTCGACGCCGCGACCGGCGAGGAGCTCTGGAAGGTCCAGGTCACCAACGAGGCCCTGAACGAGGGCTTCACCACGAACCCGATCTGGGCTGACGGCAAGGTCATCGTCTCGCCCTCGGGCGCCGACTCCGGCGGCGCGCCGGGACGCATCCTGGCCCTCAACCCCGAGGACGGCGAGATCCTGTGGACCTTCAACATCATCCCGACCGGTCCCGAGGACCCCGCCTGGGCGACCTGGAACAACCCGCCGTCCTGGGAAGCCGGCATCGGCGGCGCCTCGGCGTGGAACGCGGGCGCCTACGACCCCGAGACCAACACGATCGTCTGGGGCACCGGCCAGCCGACCCCGTGGGACCGCGTCGACCCGCGCCGCGCCGACCCCGAGGGCGAGGTCACCGACGACCTCTACGCGAACACGTGGGTGGGGCTCGACGCCGACACCGGCGAGCTGAAGTGGTACCGCCAGGCCCTGCCGGGCGACGAGTGGGACTACGACCAGCACCAGGTGCCGACGTTCGCCACCGTCGACTGGAACGGCGAGCAGCGCCGCGTGGCGATCATGGGCTCCTCGACGGGCTACATCTTCGTCGTCGACGCCGACACGGGCGAGCAGCTCGCCAACCACCCGGCCTTCACCACCGCGGTCCCCGACGCGGAGTACACCATCATCCTCGGCTACGACGACGACGGCCGCGCCATCGTGAACGAGGAGGCGCGCGAGTCGAACCAGGCCTTCGCCGAGACCTTCGACTTCTTCGACATGTGCCCCGGCCTGCGCTGGGCGCACATCGCGCCGCCGGCCTTCAGCCCTGACACAGGCCTGTACTACCGGCCGAACAACACCGCCTGCATCGAGTTCGGCTCGGTCTCGATCCCCGACGACTGGCAGCCCGGCGAGCGCGCGTTCGACTGGGAGACCGGCGAGAACACGTGGTTCGACCGCCTCGGCGGCCTCAGCGCCTTCGACCCGGTGACGGGCGAGGTCGTCTGGGAGTTCACGTACGACTACGGCTACGACGCCGGACCGGTCGTGACGGCGGGCGGCCTCGTCTTCTCCGCCTTCACCGACCGCACCTTCCGCGCGTTCGACGCCGCGACCGGCGAGCTGCTGTGGAGCCACCCCCTGTCCACGGGCTCCAACGCCGGCACCATCACCTACGAGGTCGACGGCGAGCAGTACGTGGCCACCATGGTCGGCAAGACCGGCTTCGCGGCCGGCGGGGCGATCCCCGACTACAACCCCGAGGTCGAGGACCTGTTCGTGCCCCCGACGGGCGGCGTGGCGGTCTTCGTCTTCAAGCTGCCGTAAGCCACGGGCGGGACCGACAGTCCCGCAGAGACAAGGACGCGGACCGGGAGCAGCAGTTCCCGGTCCGCGTCGGTTGGTAGGGCGGCGTGCCCCTGGTCTAGAGTCCCTGCATACAAGGAAAGCGAGGCCGACGAGTGCGAACGCGCCTGCTAGCCCTCACCCTCTGCCTGACAGTCCTCGGTCAGCTCGCCTCCGCTCAGGAGGGCGCCTTCGAGCTGGCGTTCTGCGCCCAGCCCTCCAGCTACCCCATCTCAGACAGGGAGCGCGGCGGCTTCGACGTCGAGATCGCGGAGATCCTCGCCGACGAGCTCGGCGCCACCGCGACGTTCACCTGGACGCAGTTCGACGACTTCGGCATCAGGGACACGCTGCACGCCGGGGTCTGCGACGTCGCCGTCGGGGTATCGGAGGGCGTCGCCGAGATGATGACGACGGTCCCCTACCTCGACGCCGCCTACGCCTTCGTCACGCGGCAGGAGGACGGCCTCACCATCGAGTCGCTCGACGACCCGCAGCTCCGCGAGCTGCGCATCGGCACCTACCAGTCCGCGCTCCCGACCTTCGCGCTGCGGAACCGGGGCATCCTCGAGAACGTCACCGAGTACGCGGCCGTCATCACGCCCACGGGCGTCGACCCGCACACGCCCATCCTCGACGGCCTCGTCAACGGCGAGGTGGACGTGGCCATCGTCTACGGCCCCTACGCGGCCGCCAGGGCCGCCGAGGAGGAGGTCGCGCTGAGCGTCACCCCGCTGACGCCCCAGGTCGACGTCGGCCCCTCGCTCCTGCAGCTCTCGCGCATCCTCACCATCGGAGTGCGCCCGCGCGACGAGTCGCTGCGCGACGCCATCGACCGCGCCCTCGCCGCGCGTTGGGAGGACGTGCAGGCGGTGCTCGACGCCTACGGCGTCCCGCGCTTCCCCGTGTCGCGCCCCGTGTTCACCGACGAGCTCGCCGGCACGGTCAAGGTCGGCGTGATCTTCCCCGCCAGCACGCCAGCGGCGCTGCCCAACGGCCCTGTGGGCGACGTCGCCCGCCTGGGCGCGGCGGTCGCCGAGAGCGCCGTCTCCCGGGGCGGGGACGCGCAGCCCAGGTTCCGCGTGCTCGACGCGCACGCGCCCACGCTCGCGTCCGCCGAGAGGGCCGCCCGGCGGCTGGTCGCCGTGGACGGCGTCAGCGCCCTGGTGGGCGGCTACGACGAGGAGCAGGCGCGCGCCCTCGCCGCGGTGGCTGCCGAGCTCGGCGTGCCCTTCTTCAACGCCGGCTCCGGCGACGACGCCCTGCGCTCCTCCGCCTGCTACCCGACGACGTTCCACGTGGCGCCGAGCACCGCCATGATGGTCGCGGCCAGCCTCACCGCCGTCGCGCCGGACGCCGCGGCCGTCTACGCGGTCATCGAGGGCGCGGACCGCGCCGAGGCGCTCGCCCCGTACGTCGAGGAGGTCGTGACCGCCGCCGGCGCCGCCCTGGCCGGCACGGCCACGGTGGAGCCGGGTCAGTTCGTCTTCTTCCCCCTGCTCCAGGAGATCGCCGGCACGGGAGCCGACGCGGTCCTCCTCATCGCGTCCTCCGACGCGCAGGAGCAGTTCATCAGCCAGGCCTCAGCCGTCGTCCCCGACGCACGCCTGGTCGGCGTGAGCCCCGTGGGCGGCCAGTCGCGGCCGTACCTCGAGCGCTTCCGCCAGGTGGCGCCGGGCGGCGCGCCCGACCCGCGGGTCGTGGCGTGGGACCCCGCCGTGGACTCGGACCTCAACGAGACCTACGCCTCGCGCACCGGCGAGCCCATGGAGCCCGCCGCCTGGACCACGTACGCCGCGATCGTCGCCACGTTCGAGGCCGCGCGCGCGGGAGCGCTCGGCTCCCCCGAGGAGCTGGCCGCGTTCCTCCGCGACCCGGCCTCCGCGATCGACGTGGGCAAGGGCGAGCCCGTGACGTTCCGCGAGGACGGGCAGATGCTGCAGGAGCTCTACGTCATAGAGGCCGACCCCGAGGCGCGCTGGGGTCGCACCGCGGCCGCCCGCACGGCCATCGCCACGGTCGCCGAGGTCGTGCCAGCCTCGCTCACCGCCGACGCGGCGCTGCCGGCCACCTGCGAGGCGCCCTGAGGCCGAGGAACGCCCTGGGGCTGTGCCTGGCCCTGGCCGCCGTCGCCGGCCTCTCGGCGGCGCGGGGACAGGGCGCGGCCGGCGACTGGCTGCAGCTCGGCGGCGACCCGTCGGGCACGCGCTTCAGCGCCCTCGACCAGATCGACGTGACGAACGTTTCTCGGCTGCGGGTCGCCTGGGTCGCCGAGCTGGGCTTCACCGGACGCGTCCAGGGCGCTCCCGCCGCCTGGGACGGCGTCCTGTTCGTGAGCACGGAGACCGGGGTGCTGGCGCTCGACGGCGCCACCGGCGCGCTGCTGTGGCGCTACGAGGAGGGGACGGGCGACAGGACCACCGCGGGCCTGCCCGTGCAAGCGCCGCGCGGGAGCCCGGTCGTGGCGCCGGACGGTGAGGGCGCGACGGTGTTCGCCTCGCTGCCCTCGGCGCCGGCGGTGGTGGCGCTCGACGCCGTCACCGGCGCGCTGCGCTGGCGCACCGACGTGGGGCACCCCGACTTCGCCGAGGCCCTCAGGACGAACCCGCTCCTGGCCGGCGACGTGCTCGTCGTGGGCCCCACGGGTGCCGACCTCAGCCCCGTGCCCGGCCGGCTCGTCGCCCTCGACCCCGCCACGGGCGAGGTCGTCTGGACCTTCGACACCGTGCCGGTGGCGGAGGACGACCCGGCGCGCGCGACCTGGGGCCCCTACCCGCCCGGCCGCAGCTTCGGCGTGGGGGGCGGGTCGGCGTGGAACGCCGGCGCCTACGACCCCGTCTCCGGCGTGGTCGTCTACGGCACGGGGCAGCCCATACCCTCCGACAACCTCGACCCGCGACGCTTCGACGGGGACGGGCCCGTCACGCCCGACCTCTACACCTCGAGCTTCGTGGGGCTAGACGCCGCCACCGGCGAGCTGAGGTGGTTCCACCAGGTCGTCCCCGGCGACGAGTGGGGCTACGACCAGCACACGGTCCCCGTGGTCGTCGACCTGCCTGCCGGGGAGGGGACCGTGCGCGCGGCGCTCCTCGCCACGACGACGGGGTTCCTCCTCGCCGTCGACGTCGCCACGGGCGAGCTGCTGGCCGCCCACCGGATGGTCGAGGAGGCGAACGTTCACGTGGGGTACGACGACGCGGGGCGCCCCGTCATCGACGAGAGCATGCGCCGCACCTCGCCGGACGAGGTCCTGCGCGTCTGTCCCGGCAGCCGCTGGGCCAGCATCGCGCCGGCGGCCTACAGCCCCGTCACGGGCCTCCTCTACCGCCCCAACGACACGGCGTGCTCGCGCCAGGGGGCGGTCAACGCCCCCGACGACTGGCAGCCCGGCGCCAGGCCGAACTGGCTCCTGGTCGAGGTGAGGCTGGCGGAGGACTACTTCGCGCGCTGGGGAGCGCTGTCGGCTCTGGACCCCGTCACGGGCGAGGTCGCCTGGAGCTTCGACGTCCCCTACCCGCACGACGCCGGGGCGCTGGCCACGGCCGGCGGGCTCGTCTTCTCCGCCTTCGCCGACAGGCAGTTCAGGGCCTTCGACGCCGCCACCGGCGCGGTGCTGTGGAGCCAGGTGCTCACGGCGCACTCCGACGCCGCGCCCGTCACCTACCTGGCCGGCGGCGTGCAGTACGTGGCCGTGATGGCCGGCCGGGACACGCCCGTGCCCAGCCTGCCGGCCACGGGCCTGCCCGCCTCGCTCACGGGCCCGGCCACGCTGTTCGCGTTCGCGCTGCCGCGCCCACCCTGACCGCGGCGGACAGGCGCGGCAGGACCCCGAAGCGCACGGCCAGGGAGGCCAGGAAGGCCAGCAGGGCGGCCAGGAGCCAGGCCGCGGGCAGCGGCAGCCACGCCAGCGCTCGTCCGCCGCTCGCGTCCACCTCGGACGCAGACGCCAGGACGGCGCCGCCCGTCGCCTCCGCCAGGCCCGCGACCGGCACGACGTCGGAGCGCAGGGCCGGTCCCGGGGCGATCGGCCAGGCGACGGTCCTGGCGACGCCGGCCTCGAGGCCCAGGCCGGGCGCCGGGCCGAGGGCGACGGTCAGCTCGCCCTCCTGGGAGGCGTCGACCTCGAAGCTGGCGGCGGCCCGCGCCGGGCCCGTCCACTCGAGCCGGCGACGCGCCAGCGCCTCGCCGCCCGCGCCCGACACAGTGACCAGGGGCAGGTCCGTGGCCGACGCGCCCGCCGCCGCGGCCGGCACGTCGACGATGACGTCGAGGACGTCGCCGCGCCGCGCCAGCCTCAGGGACCAGGGGTCGCGCACGGGGCGCTCGGCGATCCAGCGCACGAGCTGGGCCCAGGTGGTGGCGTAGCTCGCCGAGCTCGTCCAGGCGCGCGACCAGCGTCCGTCGGCGTCGGAGGTGAAGGCCGCGGCGCGGCCGAGGCCGTAGCGCCAGGTCGCCAGCAGCGGGTCGTCGCCGTCGGCGAAGGCGAGGACGGTGGCCTCGTCCTTCGGCGTCGTCCTCACGTACCCCTCGAAGGTCGGGAGCTCGCTGGCGGTCAGCTCCTCCAGGAAGTCGGGGGCGCCCTCCTCCACCCAGCGCGGGGTTATCGTCCGCTCCTCGATGGGCTGGGCGGCCAGCATCAGCGCCTCCTGCGCCAGCAGGCTGGGGAGGGCCCTGAAGTCGCGCGCCATGTGCAGCGTGCCGCCGCTGAGGCTCGCCAGGGTCGTGAGCTGGCGCTGGTCGGCCGCGTCGCCCACCCCCACGAACGTCGTCGTGATGCCCTCGCGCGTCAGGGCGCGGAGGACGCCGGCGAAGTCGCCCCCCTGCGACAGGCCGTCGGTCATGACGACGACGTGCCGGGTGGCGGAGTCCGACGCCGCCATCAGCTGGTAGGCGGCGAGGAGCCCGGGGTATATCGCCGTGCCGCCCGCCGGCGTGACCGCGGCGAGCGCGGACCGGAACGCCTCGGCGTCGCCGACCGGCGTGAGCGGGAGCATGACGCGGGCCTCGGTGTCGAAGACGATCACCGCCGCCAGGCTGCGCTCGCCCAGGAGCGCCAGGGCCTCGAGCGTGGCCACCTTGGCCACGTCCATGCGGTTCGACTCCGCCACGGCGCCGCTCATGCTGCCGGAGCGGTCGAGCACGAACGCCATCGCCACCTCCGGCGCCTCGTCGGTGATCCGGGAGGAGACCGGCGAGAGCTCCTCGAGCGGGGTCGCGTAGTAGCCGCCGGGGCCGAACGACGAGGTCCCTCCCACGATCGCCAGGCCGCCGCCGACCTCCCGGACGTAGCGCTCGAGGAGCGCCTGGTACTCGGGGAAGATGGCGTTGGCGGCGACGTCGACGAGCAGGACGGCGTCGTAGTCGTCGAGCCGTTCGATGGTGCCGGGCATCCTCAGGGGCGCGACCCTCTCCACGGCGAGCCCCTGGGCCTCGAGGGCCGCCCCGAGCGCCCGGCCGCGGGACTCGTCGGCCGCGACGAGCAGCACGGCGGGCGGCGGACCCACGCTCACGCTCACCCGCGTCGCCGCCGCGGCCCCGCCCCCCTCGGGGCGCAGCTCCAGGCGGTACACGAGGTCCCCCTGCCCTCCGGCCTCGAGCTCGAGCTCGGCCGTGCCGGGTCCCGTGCCGCTCGCCTCGGCCGAGGCCGTAGGCGCGACCGCGCCGCCTCCGCCCGCCGGCGACTCGAGGGTCGCGGTCGCCCGCCATGACGCGCCCTCGGGAGCAGACACCTCGGCGAGCAGGGAGAAGCGCGAGCCGGCGCGCACGCGCTCGGGCAGCGCCACCGCTGCCAGCGCCGGTCCCGTCGGCGACGCCGGGGCGCCGGTGGAAGACGGCCGCGTCGCGAGCACGTCGACCCTCACGCCTCCCGCCGCCGCCGCGTCCGCCAGGCGCCCCGCGTCCCGCACGGGCAGGGCGTCGCCGGCGTCGGCGGGAACGACCACCCGCAGGCCTCGCGGGCCCCGCGGCAGCGCGAGCGCCCGCTCGAGCGCGGTCGTCAGGTCGGCGGCTGGGCCCGTCGTGCCTCGCGGCGCCAGCGGCCGGCGGCCGACCCAGGTCCACTCGGCGCCGGCGGCCGGCGGGGCCTCGCGTCCCACCCAGACGACGGTCCCCCCGGGGCCGAGGCCCGGCAGCGGCACGCCCATCACGCCCGCCGCGGACGCGAGGAGCGCCACACCGGCCAGCGCCAGCGGCACACGCCAGCGCCGGCGCACGACCCGCCGCTGACGGAAGAGGCCCAGGAGCCCCTCGGCGGCGATGATGGCGGCGGCGAGCAGCGCCAGCCAGCGCCACGCCTCCCAGCCGGTAATGGAGGCACCGGCGGCAGGCCCCCCGCCGGACGCGTCGGCCGGCTCGCCGCCCAGCGGCGAGGTGACCACGGGCAGGGTCACGGGCCCGCCGGCGGTCACGAGCGTGTACGTACCTGTCGCTTCCGGCACGAACCCGGCGTCGAACTGCGGGCCGGTCCACACGGCCGCGGCGAGCGGGTCGCCCTCGACGGCCTCGGGCGCGGGCGTGCCCGGCACCGGCGACCCGGCCGGGTCGAGGAGCTCCCAGCCGCCGGCGAAGGCCTCGCGCGGCCACGGGCACGCCTCGCCGACGCGGCAGCCGCCCGGCCCGTGAGACCACGCGCGCGGCGCCGCCCAGTCCACGAGGGCCGCGACGAAGGCGGGGAAGCCGACCTGCGACGGCCAGTCGGTGTCGCCCAGGCCGAACCCGAGGACGACCTGGCGGCCGGTAGTGGTCGTGCGCGCCCAGGCGAGCACGGCGTCGCCGGCGACGAGCAGCGGCGTCGCGCCGGCCGGCACGCGCAGCGGCACGGCGCTGCCGACGCTGAAGGCCGTGGCGTCGAGGTCGGCGGTGAGCGGGTGCGGCCGCGCCGTCAGCGCGCCCTCGCCCAGGGCGAGCGGCTCACCCGCCCGCAGGCCCTCGGGGACGGCGCCCAGCCACAGGGTGGACGTCGCCGGCACGCCCGGCACGTCGTCCGTGACGATGACCAGGTCGAAGAGCGCCGCCTCGTCCGGCGCCGGCACCGCCTCGGCGGCGTACGCCTCGATGCCGCCGACGGCGGCCAGCGCCCGCAGCAGGGCCGGGTGGGCCTCCCCCACCACCGCCACGCGCACCGGCGCGGAGCGCAGCGGGACGACCACGGCGTCGTCCGCCGGCAGGTGGTCGCCGGCCGGTCCGCTCACCCTGACCTCGCCGGGACCCGGCAGGTCGAGGGGGATCGCGAACTCGGCCGTGCCGTCGGGTCCCACGGCGACCTCCTCGGCGCCCCAGGGGAGGAACGAGCTGGTGCCGGGCGGGCGGAACGACGCCACGACGCGGACGGTGTCGCCCCTGGCGAAGCCGGCGGTCACGACCCTGCCGCTCACGGTCCACTGGTCCGGGCGCTCGCCGCGGGGCTCCACCTTCACGTCGCCGACGCCCACGTTCGCCAGCCCGCCGCCCACGCTGAGCACGCGCACCTCGGAGGCAGGGACCCCGGCGGAGCCGAGCGCCGCCAGCGCCGCCTCCCGTCCGTACTCGTCCGTGACGACGGCCACGCGCGCGCCCTCGGCGGCCAGGCTCGCGGCCCGCGCCGCCGCACCCTGCCAGTCGGCGGGTCCGGCGCTCACCCGCAGCTCGGCGAGGGAGCGGCGCAGCCCCGGGCCCGCCGGCCAGTCGGCGGCGACCACGCGCGCGCTCGGCCCGACGCTCACGAGCGACACCCGCCCGCTGCTGGCGGGACCGCCCCAGCGCTCCCCGACGGCGCGCAGGGCGGCGTCGAACCGGCTCGGCTCGACGTCAGCGGCGCTCATCGGCAGCGAGGCGTCGACGAGCACGACCCAGCGCGACGCGGCGCCGTCACCGACGACGGGCCTGGCCAGGGCGAGCACCAGCAGCGCGGCGGCGACGAGCTGGAGCCACAGGAGCGGGTCGCGCCAGGGGAAGCTGCGCCGGCTCGGCGTCGGGGCGCTCTCCGCCTGGAGCCGGCGCCACACGACGAGGCTGGCCACGACCACGTCGCGCCGGCGGCGAGCGTGCAGCAGGAGGATCAGCGGCAGCGCCACCGGCAGCAGCCACAGCCACCACGGCTGGACGAACGTCACGTGATGAGCCCCTGCCGGCGCAGGTCGGTGACGAAGCCGCCGTCCAGCGGCTCGTGGGTCGCCGTGGTGACCCACCGGCCCTCGACGGCCCACACGGCGGACCTGACCTGGGCGCTCCAGTCCTCGACCGCCCTGCGGTAGGCCCGCCAGGTGCGGGCGTCGACCCGCCGCTCGGCGACCTCCCCGGTCTCGGCGTCGACGAGCCGCAGCGAGCCCGTCTCGCCGCGTCCGCCGGCCTCGGCCTCGCCGAGGACCTGGACGGCGACCACCTCCTGCGAGCGGACGCGCCACGTGCGGAGCGCCTCCGCGAAGCCGTCGACGAGCCAGTCGCTGATCACGACCAGCAGGCCGGGCAGGGCGAGGGCCTCCAGCGAACGGGAGGCGAGGTCGGTCAGCGACGCGAGGTGGCCGTCGGGGACGACCCGCGCGAGCCGCGAGAGCTCGTGCCTGAGCTGGGTGTCGCGGCTCGCGACGTCGCCCCACACGACGCGGCCGCCACGCGCGACCCCGAAGCGGACCTGGTCGCCGCCGTTGAGGGCGGCCTCGCCGAACACGGCCGCGACGTCGACCGCGCGCCGCCACGACGCCGGGTCGACGGCCATGGAGGCGCTGGCGTCGAGGAGGACCGCCACGCGCAGCCGCTGCTCCAGGTGGTACCGCCTGACGACGGTCTTCCCCAGGCGGGCGTAGACGTGCCTGTCGAGGTGCCGCAGGTCGTCGCCGGGCTCGTAGTCCTTGTACTGCGCGAACTCCATGCCGGAGCCGATGGCGCGCGAACGACGCTCGCCTATGGCTGCGTTGGCGGGCGCCCGCAGCGCGATCAGCTTGGAGTGACCGAGGGCGCGCTTGACCTCGCTGGGGAGCGCGCGGCTCATCGGCGCGTCAGCGTCACCGCCTCGACGACCTCGGCGACGAGGTCGTCGACGCTCACGCCCGCCGCCTCGCCCTCGAAGTTCACCTGCAGGCGGTGGCGCAGGGCGGGGAGCGCCACGGCGCGCACGTCCTCGAGCGCGACGTTGTAGCGGCCGTTCATGAGCGCCCTGGCCTTGCCAGCCAGCACCAGCGTCTGGGCGCCGCGCGGCGAGACGCCGTAGCGGACGAAGCGCCGCACCCTCTCGGAGGCGCCCGGCAGCTCCGGGTGCGTGGAGCGCACGACGCGGGCGACGAGGGCCCTCAGCTCGCTGGAGATGGGCACGTCGCGCGTCCAGCGCTGCAGGTCGAGGACGTCCGCCGGGCCGAGGACGGGCTCGGGCACCGGGACCTCGAGGCCGGTGGTCGCGTCGATGATCGACTCGAGCATCGGCTGCGAGGGGTAGTCGAGCGTGACCTTGAAGAAGAACCTGTCGATCTGGGCCTCGGGGAGGAGGTACGTGCCCTCCATCTCGATGGGGTTCTGCGTCGCCAGCACGAAGAACGGCTTGGGCAGCTCGTACTCCACGCCCATGACCGTCACGGTCCCCTCCTGCATCGCCTCGAGCAGCGACGACTGGGTCTTCGGCGTGGCGCGGTTGATCTCGTCGGCGAGGACCATCTGGGCGAAGACGGGACCGGGCTGGAACGTGGTCCGCATGCCCTGCCCCTGGTCGCCGCCCACGAGGACGTAGGTGCCGGTGATGTCGGCCGGCATCAGGTCGGGCGTGAACTGTATGCGGTTGAGCTTGAGCCCGAAGACCGTGCCGAGGGTCCGCACCAGCAGCGTCTTGCCGAGCCCCGGCGGGCTCTCGATGAGCACGTGGCCGCCGGCGAGGAGGGCGATCGTCACCTGGTCGATGACCTCCTCCTGCCCGACGACGACGCGCCGCACCGCCTCCCGCCCGCGGTCGAGCCGCTGGAGGGCGTCCTGCAGGCGCTCCTGCTCGCTGCCCTCGCGGGCGCCGCTTGTCTCCGTCACTCTCTCTTCCATCTCATGGCCCGCCGCGGCGCCTCAGGGCCCGGCCTCGCCGGCCAGCGACCCGGGCGTGAAGTACCTGCTGACGGCGCCGGCGTGCTCCGCGCCGATGCCCCGGAAGGCGAAGGCGGCCTCCTCGGCGCGCGCGAACGCCGGCGGCGCGCCGGCCGGAGCGCCGCTCGCAGCGGCCTCATCGTCCGCCTGCGGCACCAGCTCCATCTCCACGAACCGGCCGTCCTCGCGCTGGCTGCGCGGCAGGGCCGCCACCGACGCGCTCTCGGCGGGCAGGTCGAGGAAGGCGTCGGAGCCGGCGCCGAGCTCGGCCGCCCCCGCACCGGCGGCGTCGCCCGGCGCGTCGCTGGAGCGCTGCGCCGCGCCCGCGGGCGCCCCGCCGGCGCCGCCCTCGACCCTGCCGAGGGCCGGCTGCTGCACCGCGGCGGCGCCGGGGTCGGTGTCGGCGTTGAGCACCCCGCCGTAGAACGCGGCCCCGCCGTCGTAGTCCCCGTTCGCGTAGCTCTGCGGGCGCACGCCCACGGCCGTCGGGTCGGCCTCGAACTGGTCCACGAGCGCGCCGAGCGACCGGTAGAAGGAGGCGCTGGGGTCGGCGACGGAGGCCTGCGAGCCGGGTGCCGCCGCCGGCTCCCCGGCCGGGCTCGCCCCCTCCTGCGCCCGGGACGGGGCCGCGCCGGCCGGCTTGGCCGGCTCGGGGGCGGCGCGCGTGTCGTCCGGGGCGAGCGCGGCCTCCACGGCGCTGGCGAACGCCCCTCCGACCTCCCGCGCCGCGGCCCTGAGGTGCTCGGAGAGCTCCTGCGCCGCCAGGTCCGCCTCCGAGGCGGAGACGGCCTGCGAGCTCACGCGCTCCGCGAGGTCCGTGAACGAGGCGGCGAGGGCCCTGAGGTAGTCGCTGTCCTCCTGCTGGGCCACCAGGTCGAGGAGCTCGGCCACGCGGTCGAGCGTGGCCGCCTCCGCGGCGGGATCGCTTGAGGCCGCCGGCGGCGCCGGCGGGGCGCCCGCCGCGAGGCCCGCGCGCCTGGCCGGCACCGGGACGGCGAGGAGCAGGGCTGCCGGCACGAGCGCGACGGCGGCCGCCCGGCCGAGCCCGCGCGAGCGCCGCGCCCAGCCGGCGGGCGCGGCGTCGAGGCCCGCGGCCCTCCGCTCCACCTCGTCCAGCAGGGCTCGCGCGACGACGTTCGACGGACCGCCGTCGGCGATCACCTCGTAGGTGGTCGAGAAGCGCTCCGACTGACCCAGCAGCGCGTCGACGCGGCGCGCCAGCTCGAGCAGCGACGGCGAGCGGGCGGCGGAGGCGGCGAGCCAGGCGGCGAGGCCGCCCGCCGCCGCGGCCAGCATCGGCCGCAGCGCCGAGCCCAGGACGCTGCCGGCCTGGCCCAGCGACCAGGCCCTTACCCACGCGAGGGCCGCGACCACGGCGGCCGCGAGCACGGCGACGAAGACCCCGTCGACGACGGCCCTGACCCACCAGCTCCGCCGCGCGGAGCGCAGGGCGCGGGTCAGGTTGTGCCCGGGGCTCGCCCGGTCCAGCAGCGCCATGGACGTCTCCCTCTAGGCGTTCGAGTACGCGCAGGATATATCGCCCAGCCGAGTCTACCTTGGCCCGCCGAGCCGACCGTCCTCCGCGGCGTCATGCCGGCCGCGGGTCGGCATCGCGCGCAGCGATGCTTGGCCGGGGCGCGTATCGTGGGCCATGGTAGTCGTCACCGGCCTGAGCAAGCGCTACGGCCGCGTCCTGGCGCTCGACGACGTCTCGCTACGCGTCGCGCCCGGCGAGACGTACGCCCTGCTCGGCCCCAACGGCGCCGGCAAGTCGACCCTCATCCACATCCTCTGCACCGTCGAGACCGCCGACTCCGGCAGCGTGGAGATCGGCGGCCTCGACGTCGCCAAGCGCCCGCGGGCGGTGCGCCGCCTCCTCGGCGTCGTCTTCCAGGAGCCCTCCCTCGACGGGCGGCTCACCGTCCTGGAGAACCTCGACTTCCACGGGCGCATCCACGACGTGCCGCGACCCGCGCGCTCGCGGCGCATCGCCGAGCTCCTCGACCTCGTCGAGCTGGGCGAGTGGCGCGACAAGCTGGTGCGGACGCTGTCACGAGGGATGCAGCGCCGGCTCGAGCTCGCCCGCGCCCTGGTGCACGACTCGCGCCTGCTGGTGCTGGACGAGCCCACGGTGGGCCTCGACGCCCAGACCCGCTCGCGCATGTGGGAGTACCTCGCCGCGCTGAAGGCGAGGCGCGACGTGACGGTCCTCGTCACCACCCACTACATCGAGGAGGTCGAGGCGGCGGACACCGTGTGCGTCATCGACCGGGGCAGGGTACTGGCCTCGGGGACGCCCCACGAGCTCAAGGAGCGCCACGGCAGCTCCCTGGCGCGCCTGCGCACGGAGGACCCCGCCGTGGCCGCCGCCGTGATGGCGGAGCACCCCGACGCCATGGAGGTGGGGGGCGAGCTGGTGGTGCCCGTAGGCGGACCCGACGAGGTGGCGTCGCTGCTCGCGCGGCACGGTACGAGCCTGAGGTCGTTCACCGTGGTGGAGCCGTCGCTCGAGAGCGTGTTCCTCGCGCTCACGGGCCGTGACCTCCGCGACCGCGAGGCCGACCCGAGGGACAGGCTGCTGGCCTTCGCGCGCTCCGGTGGGGAGCACACGCGATGACCGCGGTCCTGCGGGGGGTGGGCGCGATCTGGCTGCGCGAGCTGAAGCGCGCCCTGCGCGACAGGGGCCAGTTCGTGGGCGGGATCAGCCGGCCGCTGCTCTGGGTCCTCGTCCTCGGCATCGGGCTGAACCCGTACTTCCGCGGCGAGATCTACGGCGAGGTGCGGTTCGTCGTGCCGTACACCTACCTGCAGTTCCTCTTCCCCGCCGTCGTCGCGCTGAACATGATGTACACCGCGGTGCAGTCGGCCGTCTCGGTGATCTGGGACCGCGAGTTCGGCTTCCTGCGCGAGGTGCTCGTCTCGCCGCAGCCGCGCTGGGCCGTGCTGCTCGGCAAGGTGCTCGGCGGCACCACGGTGGCGATGGTGCACGGCGCGATCGTGCTGCTGCTGGCCCGCTACGTGGACGTGATCGTCACGCCGCGCAGCGTGCTCGCCGGCCTCGGCGTGATGTTCCTGCTCGGCTTCGCGCTCACGTCGCTGGGCATCGTCATCGCCAACCGCATGCGCACGTTCGAGGGCTTCGGCGTCTTCTCGAACGCCGTGATCCTCCCCCTCTACTTCCTCTCGTCGTCGATCTTCCCCCTCGACCCCGCGCTGACGCGGGCGCAGGCCAGGGTCACCTACCCCGAGTGGCTCGTGACGCTGGTGGAGGTGAACCCCATCACGTACGCGGTCGACGCCCTGCGCGGCGTGTTCATAGGCTTCAACCAGTTCGACCCCCGCATCGGCCCCCTGGCGCTGGCGGGCGCCGGCGTCGTGTTCTTCCTGCTCGCCTGGCGCGACTTCCGGCTGCCGAGGCGTTGAGCCGTGGGCGCGCGGCGAGGCGGGCGAGAGCGCCGGCGGGACCCCGCGCCGCGACCGGACGCGGCGTCGCGACGGGAGGAGGCGCCGCCTCCGGCCAACGGGCCGCGCGCCGTGATGCCGCGGCTCGGCCCGTACTGGCCCTTCGTCTGGCTCGCCTTGCTGCTCCTCGGCGTCTACCGCCTGCCGCCCGACACGAGCCTGCGCGACGTCGAGAGGGTCGGCGTCCTCCGGGTCTGCGTGCCCGCCGCGCAGCCGCCGCTGGCGACGGGGGAAGACGACGCGCCCGGCATCGACGTCGAGCTGCTGCGGTCGCTGGCGAGCCGCGCGGGCTGGCGGCTGCAGCTCGTGACCAACCAGGCCATCGGCAGGGGCTTCGACCCGCGCAACTGGCGGCTGACCCGGGCGCAGTGCTCGGTGGTGGCGGGCGGCGTGGTGACGACGCAGACCACGCGCAGCTTCCTCGACACCACGGAGCCGCACCTCGAGACCGGCTGGGCCTTCGTGGCGCGGGAGGGGGCCACCCTTGACGGCGCCGCCGTCGGCTTCCTCGCCGCCCTGGCCGGCCTCGACAGGATCGCGCTGAGCCGCGACCTGAGGGCGCGCGGCGCCACGGTCACGCTCTTCGGCGCCTACGACGAGCTCGTCGCGGCGATGACTGACGGCGAGGTGGAGGCCGCGGTCACCGAGGCGCTCACGGCACGCCGCTTGGCGCGCGACCTGGGCCCCGGCTACGCGGCGACCTGGCTCACGCCGCCGCGGGAGCGCTACGGCGTCGCGCTGGGCATCTGGAAGGGCGACCTCACGCTGAAGCGCCGCCTCGAGCGGGAGCTCGCGGCCATGCGGCGCGACGGGACCCTGGCGGGGATACTGGCGAGCTACGACCTCGGGCCGATCGGCGAGCCGGGCGAGTAGCCGCAGCGAGCGCCTGGGCGGACGCCGGACGCGGTCGTGCCGCCGGTCGGGCGGGCGCTCCGCTCAGCCGCCCGGCGGCCCGCGCCCCGACCTCAGAACCCCAACAGGCCCCTGTACCAGTCGGCGGCGCCACGGAGCCAGACGTCGCCCGGCCCCACGGCCAGCAGCGCCAGCGTGACGACCGCCCCGGCCCCGCGCGCGGCGGGCCGCGTCTGGAGCCCCTCGGTCGCCCGCGACAGGAGGAACCAGGCACCCCCGGTCGTCTGCGGCAGCGGCAGCAGCGCCAGGACCGCGCCGCGCACGCCTAGCTCGAACGTCACGAGGAGGACCGTCGACGCCACGATGCCGGCGTTGCCGCCCAGCCAGCCCAGGACGGCCGGCCTCAGTGCGAGCAGCGCGGCCGCCACGGCCAGCAGCGCTACCACGGGAGCGAGCACGCAGGTCAGCGTGCCGAGCGCCCGCGACCTGAAGGCGGGCCCCTCCAGCGTCGGGGGCCGCGACCAGCCGGCGGAGAACAGCGCCGCCGAGGCCAGGCCGAGCACGTCGACGTGCCTGGTGGGGTCGAGCGTCAGCGCGCCGTCCCGCGCGGGTCCCTCGTCGCCCGCCCAGCGCGCGGCCAGAGCGGCGGTCGCGCCCTGCACGACGGCGAGGGCGGCGCCGGCGAGGAGCCGCGTGAGCAGCGACTGCAGCGAGAGGTCGGCGAAGGCGTTCAGGGCACCGCTCGTCCGGGGAAGCCGTGCTGCTCGAGGATCGCGGCGATGGTCCCGTCGCCGGACAGCGCGGCGATCGCCTCGTCGACCTGGGACCTCACGAAGGTCCTATCGGCCAGCGTGATGCCGCCGACGCCGATCCAGGGCTCGCTGACGACGGGGGCGTCTAGGACCGCGAGCTCGGCCAGCTCGGGCCGCTGCTGGCTCAGGTACCACCACCAGGGCTCCCACACGATCAGGGCGCCGACGACGCCGTCCATCAGGGCGTCGAAGGCCTCCTCGGGGCGGCCCACGGGGGCCCGCTGCCAGCGCTCGGCGGCCGGCAGCGAGTTGTTGTAGGTGATGAACCTGATGTCGCCCATCGTGCCCTGCACGGCGCCGATGCGGACGTCGCGCGGCACGTCCTCGAGCGCGCGCCACTCGGGGTTGGGGGTGAGGACGACGAAGCGCGCCTCGTAGTACGGCCGCGTGAGCGTGAGCCAGCCGGGGTAGGCGTTCGAGTAGAGCTTGAAGCCGAGGTAGACGGCGCAGTGGTCGATGAGGTCGATGTAGAGGCCCTCGTACTCCTGCTCGACCCGGATCTGCCTCTCGACCACGTAGATGCGCGGCTCCACCAGCAGCGCGTCGGTGACGGCCTCCGCGATGGCCCTGTCGACCTCGTGCGCCGGCTCGCGCGGGTCCTCGCAGAAGCTCACGGCCTGCGCGTCCACCGACGGCTCCCGGTTGGGGAACCACTCCGGCGGCAGGACGGGCGCCTGCGCCGAGCCGGACGCTAGCGCCAGGAGCGCGGTCGCCAAGGCGGCGGCGTGGCGTGGTAGCAACTTGACACACCTCCTGTGGCGACGGGGCCAGGGGGCGCCATGCCAGCGCCCCCTGGCCCTCTGTCTCACGTCGGCGCGGACCTGGGGATCACCCCTACTGGTCGGCGCCCTGGTCGCGCAGCCTGAACACGTACAGGGCGTTCCCGCCCGCCGGGTTCACGATGTCGGGCGTGAACACCGCGAACGCGTTGCTGGGCCCCGAGCCGCGGCCGACGGGCACGGCGATGTACTGCGTGCCGTCGACCTCGTAGCTGATCGGGTAGCCGTTGGGCAGGTTGCTGAGGCGGACCTGCCACAGCACGTCGCCGGTCGTGTCGTCGAAGGCCATGAAGTAGCGTGCGAGGTTGCCGGTGAAGACGAGCCCGCCGCCGGTGGTGAGCGCCGCCGAGCCGCCGTTGGCGGGGCGCATGCGGTGCTCCCAACGCTCCGAGGGGCCGCTCAGGTCGATGGCCTTCACGACGCCGAAGTTGCCGTCGGTGCCTGGCACGGCGCGCCGCGAGAAGGTCGCGCGGCCGCCGCCCTCGTAGACCTCGCCCTCGCCCAGCGGGTTCGGCGTGGTGTCGGAGCAGAACTCCTGCATGGGCAGGTAGAGGGTGTTCGTGAGCGGCGAGTAGGCGGTCGAGGCCCAGGAGCGCGAGCCCGGGTCGGCCGGGCAGTTCACGGTCGTCTGGCCGATGTGCGGGATCGCCTCCTGGTTGATCGTCTTCGCGCCCGTCTCTGGGTCGATGGACTCGACGACGTTCTGGTAGACGGTCTCGTGCGCCCACAGCCAGGTGCCGTCGCGCCTGTCGATGGCCTCGACGATCCCCAGCTTGCCGGTGGCCACGATGGCCGGCACGGTCTCGCCGTCGATCTCGAGGTCCACGAGGATCTGCTCGTAGGCGTAGTCGAGGTCCCACGTGTCGGTCGGGAGCCACTGGTGGTACCAGGCGAGCTCGCCGGTCTGCGGGTCGAGCGCGAGCGTGCTGTCCGTGAAGAGAGCGCGGTTGTCGGCGCCCTCCTGCAGCGGCAGCAGGCCGTTCATCTCGGCGATCCACGGGTAGGGTTGGCCGGTGCTCCAGAAGACAAGGCCCAGCTCGGGGTCGTAGGAGCCGATGTTCCAGGCCGACCCGCCGAAGCGGCTCTCGAGAGGCAGGCCGTTCCAGGAGTCGCCCTCTGGCGTCCCGGGCTCGGCGATCGTGTTGAAGCGCCACGCCAGCTCGCCCGTCTCGGCGTCGAGGCCGACGATGTAGCAGCCGCCCGGCTGGGCGCCGCCGCAGCCCGAGACCCCGACCACGACCATGCCCTCGGCCACCAGCGGGCCGCCGGTAACGCGGAAGTCGTCCTCCCACTCGCCTATCGAGGTCTCCCAGATCACCTGGCCGTTGGTGGGGTCGAGCGCCACGAGGAACATGTCGCCCGAGGCGAAGTAGAGCTTGTCGCCGTAGAGCGCCATCGTGCGCGAGATGCTCGACGACGATGTGGCGAGGTCGCCGGGCAGGTCACGGGCGTACTCCCAGATCAGGTCGCCGGTCGCCGCGTCGAGCGCCTGGATGACGTCGCCCTGGTTGTAGAGGTACATGATGCCGTCGTAGACGATCGGCGTGACCTCCTGGCGGCCGTCGACCATCGCCCAGGCCCAGGCGAGCTCGAGGTCCTGGACGTTCTCCTTGGTGATCTGGTCGAGCGGGCTGTAACCCCAGGCGGCGTAGTTGCGGCGCCACATGATCCAGTCGGCGGGGTCAGGGTCGAGCAGCATCTCGTCGGTGACCGGCGTGAACTCGATCGTCCGCGGCTGCTGACCGTCCTGGGCCAGCGCGTACGCTGCCCAGAGGAGCCCCGCGCAAGCTAGCAGGGCGCCTAGTCTCCTCAACGCCTTGTTCATCCGTCCTCCTCCGTCTCGGCCGCTCGCGGCGGCCGCTGGGACCGGGGGGAGCTCCCTCAAGGCTTCTCGACGCTGGTCCTGGCTGGCCTCCTTCCCTGGCTAACGAACCGAGCGGCGTCCGCTCAGTTCGGCTTGACCTGCAGGCCGCCCAGCACCTCGAGGTCGGGGACGATGGGCTCGTCGCCCGCCTCGTGGCCGTTGCGGCTGAGGATCAGGGCGAGCAGGTCGGCGTACTGCTGGTCGGTAAGCGAGCCGGGGCTGCCCTGCGGCATCTGCGTGGACATGAACGTGAAGAGCGCCGACAGCGGCCTGCCTCCCCACTTCTGGCGGAAGGCGGCGCCGGCGAGCGGCGGACCGCCGATGAGGCCGCCCCCCAGGTCCTCGCCGTGGCACTCCACGCACAGCCGGCGGTAGACGGGCAGGGCCCTCTCCACCTGCGCCGCGGCGTAGTGGGCGTCGGCGAGCTCGGCGCCCGGCTGCGCGCCGTCGGCGGCGGCCAGTTCGGGGCGGCGCTGGTGCACCAGCGCGGGGCTGAGGGCCGCCTTGCGAGCCGCCGCCACGGCCTCGGGCGTCACCGGCTCGTAGCCCTCCGGCTGCCCCGCCTCGCCGAGCTCCGTGAGTACGTGGTCGAGGACGGCGGCGATCTGCGCGTCCGAGAGGTCGTAGAACGACGGCATCTGCCCGTCGAACGTCTGGCCGGCCGCCGTGATCTGGCCCTGCAGGCCGAACAGGACGACGTAGGCCAGGTACCTGGGGCCGCCGGCCGCCTCGTACAGCTCTCGCGCGTGGCCCACGAGGGGCGGGAACGCCCCCGGCAGGCCCTGGCCGTCGGGCTGGTGGCAGGCGGCGCAGATCGACTGGAACACCTGGGCGCCGTCGACCGCCTCGCCCTCGCCGCCCTGCGCGGCGGCGCCCGGCCCCGCTGCCAGCATGGCGACGGCGAGGACGGTGAGGTACGACGCTACGAACGTGAGGTGCAGGCGACGAAGCTTCATGCCGAGCTCTCCTGCCCGCGGCCGCGACGGCGCACGACCCCCGCGGACCGCAGCCGACGACCTTGCGATGTATGAGCAGACTAATCGTCCTGGATTAGAAGAGCCTGCGTGCCCGGCCGGCAGGTCGCCGGGTCGGCGCGCGGCGCCGGCACCGTGCCCGCCAGCTCCGCCACCGCGACCCGCTGGCCGAGGTTCGGCCCCCACTCCGCCTCGCCCGCGGACCTCGCGATGTAGAGGGGCTGCAGGAGCTGCCTGGTGGTCGGGTCGAACGACAGCGGCTCGCCCTTGCCGAGGTCGAACGCGCCGCCGAGCAGGAAGTCGGCCAGGGGGTCGGGCCCGAAGTCGACCCCCGCGCCGATCGCCCCCGCCAGGAGCGTGACCGCCGCGTAGGAGGTCCAGGCGAGCGGGTCCATGGGCGCGCCGAAGCGCGAGGTGAAGCGCTCGTTGAGCTCACCCGCCGCGCCCTCGGCCAGCGTCGTCTCCCACGGCGCGACCCGCTCGGCGCCGGCGCCGCGTCCCAGGCGGCGCGCCGCCGCGACGTAGTCGCGCGAGAGCGTGACCTCCTCGGGGTACGGCACCACGCGCAGGTCGAGGCCGCTGCCGACGGCCTGCGCGAGGAACGCGACCTGGTCGGCGGCCCCCACGAGGAGGAAGACCGCTTCGGCGCCGGCCCGCTCCGCGGCCTCCAGGGCGTCGAGGTAGAGCGGCTGCGCCTCGGCTACCACCGTCTCGCCCACGACCTCGCCGCCCGCGGACGCGACCGCGGCGCGGAACGCCTGCGCCGCTCCCTCCCACGGAGGACCCTCGAGCCTCACGACGTGCCAGCGGGCCACGCCGTCCCCGCCGAACCAGTCGGCGACGGCCGCCGCGTACATGGCTCCGCCGGGGGCGACGTTGAAGGCGTCGGCGCAACGCAGCGCGGGGTCGTCGTCGGCCACGTTGAGGAACGCGATGCCGAGCTCGCCCGCCACCGCCGCCAGGGACGCGGCCTGTCCCTCGCCCAGCCCGCCCACGATGGCCTCGGCACCGTCGAGGGCGACGAGCCGACGCGCCGCGCGCTCCGCGGCCTCCGGGCTCGGCGAGTTCGCGAAGAGCACGTCGAGCTGCGGCGCCGGTCCCCTAGCGGCGTCGTCCTCCGCCAGGAGCGCGCCCATCCGCGCGGACTCCCCGACGACGTCGTACACCGCCGCCCGCGGCGAAGTGAGCGCCCCGCTGGGAGCGGGGGCCACGAATCCCACGGCGCGGCGCTCGGGGGCGGAGGGCGGCGCGGGCGCCGGACCCCCCGCGACGAGCGGCACCGAGTACTCCTCGAGCACCGCGTGGATGTCGTCCCAGCGGGCCGCTATCGCCGCGTTCAGCGCGTCGCGCAGAGCCTCGTCGCCCCGTCTCACTCCCATCGTCATGGGGAGCTGCATGGGCGTGAAGGGCGGCGCGGGGTCGATCGCCGGCTCGATGGGCACGACGACGAGCTCGCCCTCGTGCCGCGCGGCGTAGTAGCCGGCGGGCGGGCCCCACGAGACACCCACGTCTACCTCGCCAGCCAGCACCGCCTCCACCAGTCGAGCCTGCGGGTCCTCGACGGGCGCGTAGCGCGTGCTCCCGTACTCCGCGACGATGTTCCCGGCCAACCCCCGCGACACCAGCGAGTCGTGCGGGGGCATGCCGGCGTTCTGCAGGCCGATGTCCAGGTCGGCGAGCACCGGGTCGTCGAGGGACGCGAGCTCGAGCCCGGCGTCGGCGCGGTAGACGAAGACGTAGGGGCTCGTGTAGTAGGCGATCGTCGTCAGCAGCGGGGGCGTGCCGTCCGGCACCCCCATGACGACGTCGCAGTGGCCGTCGCGCAGCCGCAGGTCGATCATGTCCTGCATCTGCGGGTACCAGTCGAAGACGAGGCGCGCCCCCATCTGTGCGGCGAGGAGCGCGGCGATCGCGTTCTCGTAGCCGGCCTCGCTCCTGTCGCTGAGCGGCATCGCGTGCGGGTCGGCGCAGACGACGAGGTCCCAGGCGCCCGGCGACGCGTCGCCCGCGCCCTCCCGCGCCAGCGCGAAGACCGCGGCCGCCAGCAGTACGGCGAGCGAGCGGGCGGCGACCCGCCGCGCTCGTCGCCGCCCGCTGGACCCACGATCGGGAACTACAGGGCTCACTCGCCCTCGCCCGCGCCCCCGTCCTCGCCGGCTCCGCCGGGCTGGTCCGCCCCGCCGTCACCGCCGCCGGGTCGGCCCTGATCCTCCTGGCCGCCGGGGCCGTCGTCCTGACCTTGGCCCTCCGGCTGGTCCTGGCCGCCCTCCGCCGGCGGCGCGGCGTCGTCGGGCAGCGTGAACACGTAGAGGGTCGAGCCGGCGCGGCGGTAGCGGTCCTCCTCGTCGGGCGGCGCGTTCGCGTCGACGCCCAGGCTGCCGGCGCCGCTGGAGGTGATCACGGCCACGTACTGCTTGCCGTCAGGGCCCATGTAGGTCATCGGCGAGTTGTTGAAGTCGGCGCCCAGCATGAACTGCCACAGGACCTCGCCCGTGGTGGCGTCGATGGCGCGGAACTCGCCCTCCTGGCCGCCCTGGAACACCAGGTTGCCGGCCGTGGTGAAGACGGGCTTGTTGTCGTCGCCCATGGACTCGATGCCCCACGCCTGCTCGCCCGTCACCGGGTCGACGCCCACGAGGCGGTTGCCCCAGGTGCCCTGGCCGTCGGGGCCCAGGTAGCTGCGCACGGTCTCGCGCAGGCGGTAGGACTCGCCCGGCACGTACTCGCCCGCGAAGGCGCGCCAGTCGCCGCAGCGGTTGCGCTCGCTGAAGTAGATCAGCCCGGTGTCCGGGTTGTAGGCCTGGTTCTCCCAGTTCGTGGCCGCGATGAGCGGGCACAGCCCCTCGGTCACGACGTCGGTGTAGACCTCGCGATCGGGGTCCATGACCGGCCTGCCGGTCTCCATGTCGAACCCGGTGGCCCACGTGACCGTCGAGTGCATCCAGGGCTCCACGAGGATCTCGCCGGTGCGCCTGTCGAAGACGTAGAAGAAGCCGTTGCGCGCGGCCTTGACCAGCGCCGGCACGGTCTCGCCGTCGATCTCGAGGTCCACCAGCAGGTTCTGCCCGGGCTCGTCGAGGTCCCAGGGGTCCTGGGGCGTCATCGAGTAGGCCCAGACCAGCTCGCCCGAGGTCGCGTCGCGCGCCATCAGCGAGGCGCAGTACTTGTTCGGGAACTCGAAGTAGCCGGGCGCCCGCGCCGGGTCGCGCCGGTAGTCGGGGTTGCCGGGCGAGCAGTTGCCGGTCGAGTAGTAGAACATGTCGAGCTCGGGGTCGTAGCTGAACCAGCCCCACACGCTGGCCCCGCCGATCTGCCACGAGTCGCGGTACCAGGTCGACAGGCCCGGCTCCTCCACCTGGTCGTCGGCGTAGAACGGCGCCCAGCGGTCGCCGATGCCCATCTCGTCGTCGGGACCGGTGTTGTAGAAGCGCCAGACCTCCTCGCCCGTCTCGAGGTCGTAGGCCGCCACCCAGCCCCTGATGCTGTACTCGCCGCCGGCCGGGCCCGTGATCAGGTGGTCGTGGACGATCAGCGGCGCCAGGGTCGTGGTCTCGCCTATCGACAGGTCGGCGACCTGCTGCTGCCAGACGATCGCGCCGGTCTCGGCGTCGACGGCGAGGAGCTGGCCGTCGAGCGTGTTGAAGAAGACCTTGCCGTCGGCGTAGGCCGGACCGCGCGTCTGGCCGCCGCAGCACGCGACGGCGAGGGCCTGGTCGAGCTGCGGCATCTCCACCGCCACGGCCCACTTCACGACGCCGGGCCGGTTCAGGTCGATCGCGTACAGCACGCTGGGCTTCGGGGTCAGCAGGTACATCGTGTCGCCCACCACCAGCGGCGCCGCCTCGTGCGAGTCGAGCACGCCGGTCTGGAACGTCCACGCGACCTGGAGCTGGTCGACGTTCTCGGCGGTGATCTGGTCGAGCGGGCTGTAGTTGAGGGCGGAGTAGCTGCCGTTGGCCATCACCCACTGGTCGGGGTCCTGCTGCAGCTCCAGGAGCTCCTCGTTGGCCAGCGCCGCGCCGCCGGCTAGGCAGCAGGCCAGACAGAGCGTCCTGAAGGTAGGCGCCAAGCTCATCTCTCCTCCTCACCGGGGCGCTGGGCGCCCCGCCACGTTCAGCGCTGGGCCGCTACCTGGTCCGGCGTGATCGGCCCGAACGAGTTGCCGAACGAGTTGCGCACGAAGGTCGCCACCGCGGCGATCTGCTGGTCGTCGAGCTGGTCGCGGAACGCCGGCATGCCGGGTTCCGGCCGCCCGTTGAGGATCGTGTTGATGAGCTCCTGGTCGCGTCCCACGAAGCCGTTGCCCGCCAGGGCGGGGCCCACCTGACCCTGCGCCTGGGCGCCGTGACACGGCGAGCAGGTGCTCGCGAAGATCTGCTGGCCCTGCGCCATCAGCTCCTGCGTCGCCTCGTCCTGTTGCTCACCGGCCTGGCCGCCCTGCTGCTCGCCGCCCTGCTGCTCGCCCGCCTCGCCGGCCTCGGCCGCGTCGCCCTCTCCGCCCTGGGCCTGTTCCCGCCCGCCCTGCTCGGCCGCGGCGTCCTCGGGCGCCTCCGGCTGCACGCGCTCGTCGGCCGCGTTCCCCACGGGCGCCATCAGGTAGAACACCTCGCCCAGTGCCTGGCCGCGGATGTCGCCTTCGGCCTCGTCGCGGGCGTTGTAGTAGAGAGGCCAGCCGTTGTAGGTGACCTGCACGCTGCCGTCGGGGCGCTCGTACGTGCCGACCAGCGCCGCGTCGACGCCCTCGCCGGCCGTGACCTCGCCCTCGACGACGTAGGGCGGCCAGTTGCGCGTGCAGACCTCGTCGGTGCAGGCGCTGACGCCGCCCTCGTCGAGCATGTAGACGTAGAGGCTCCGCCCCTGCGAGTCGGCCAGGTGGGGACCCCACTCCTGGTCCTCGACGACGGTCAGGGTCGGTGCCGCGGCGTCCTGCGCCAGGGCTAGGAAGAGCGTCGCCAGCGCCGCCAGCGTGCCGACGTGCCTCAAGCGTCTCATCGGACCCTCCTCCCATGCCCGGGCGCGCGCGGGCGCTCCTGGGCGCGGGCGCGCTCGTAGACATGCGCTTTGAGGCGACCCTAGGCGTGCATCGTGAGCGTCCGGTTTGCTGGGGAGGAACCGCGTGAGACCGCGTCCGCCGCGCCAGGCTCCTACCGGCCCGCCGAGGCCATGCGCCGCATCGCCCAGGCGGCGAACACCACCGCGACCGGACCGGCGCCGAAGGTCACGGCGATGTCGGCGGCCATGGGGAGCTGCTGGAAGCCCAGCAGCACGTACCTGAGCAGGTCGAGCTGGTAGCTGACAGGGTTCACGTAGACGAGCGCCTGGATCCAGACGGGGAGCTGGACGATCCAGCCGCCGCCGATCGCGAAGATCCCCAGCCGCCGCAGCTCCTCCCGCAGGGCCGGCGGGATCTCGAGGAAGCCGACGCCGCCTATCACGCCGCGCAGCGGGAAGATCGAGCCGGAGAGGAAGTAGAGGGGCTGGATCACGCCGTTGGAGATGCTGCCGAAGCCCTCGAACGTCTTCAGCCTGGTCGCGATGATCACGCCCAGTGCGGTCATGAAGAGGCCGAGGAAGAACATCACGCCCCAGGCGCCCAGCACCGACCAGACCGTGAGACGCACGCCGATGAGCGGCGTGAACAGGAGCGGGATCGTCCCCTGCAGCACGGAGACGGTCGCCCCGCCGAGCAGCTTGCCGAGCGCCACGGAGAGCATGGGCGAGGGCGACACGAAGACCTCGCGCATGATGCCGACCTCGCGGTCCCACACCAGCGCGATGGCGCACTGGAGCGCGGCGAAGAGCACGTTGAGGACGATCACGCCGGGGAGGATGTACTGGGCGTAGGTGTAGCCCTCGATCTCGCGCAGGGCGGCGCCCAGGCCGAAGCCGAGGATCACCAGCCACAGCACGGTCCGCGAGACCCCGCCGAAGATCTGCGAGCGGTCGCGGAAGTAGCGCAGCATCTCGCGGCGCCACATGACCAGCACCACCGACGGGGCGACGCCCAGCCAGGAGGGCGGCGCCTTGGCGCGGGGGCCGGCGACGGCGGCGGCGTCGGCGCTCACCGCGTGTGCTCCCCGCCCCGCTTGGCGAAGCTGACCATCAGGTCGCGCGCCGTGGCCTCCTCGTCGCGGAGCTGCTTGCCGGTGAGGGCTATGAACACGTCCTCGAGGTCTCCGCCCGCCGGGGCGTGCTTGGCCACGAGCTCGGCGGGCGGGCCGATCTCGACGAGGCGTCCGGCGTCGATGATGCCGACCCTGTCGCAGGCCTCGGCCTCGGGCAGGTTGTGCGTGGTCATCACCACCGTGAGGCCCTCCTTGCGGAGCGCGTCGATCCGCTCCCAGAGGTGCCTGCGGCCCTGCGGGTCGAGCCCGAGCGTCGGCTCGTCGAGGAAGAGAACGCCGGGACCGTGCATGAGCGCCCGCGCCAGCTCGAGGCGGCGCTTCATGCCGCCGGAGAAGCCGCGCACGCGCCTGTCGGCGGCCTCGGCGAGCGAGGCCCAGGAGAGCGACTGCTCGACGGCGTCGCGGCGCTCGCGCGTCGGGATGCCGTAGAGGACCGCGTGCAGCTCGAGGTTCTCGCGTGCTGTCAGGCGCTCGTCGAGCGCCGGGTCCTGGAAGACCATGCCGAGGACCTGCCTGACGCGCTGCGGCTCGCGCACGACGTCGTAGCCCATCACGCTGGCGCGGCCGGCGGTGGGCGCGAGCAGGGTCGTCAGCATGTGGATCGTCGTCGTCTTGCCCGCGCCGTTCGGCCCCAGGAGCGCGAAGAACTCCCCCTGGGCGACGCTGAAGCTCAGATCGTCGACGGCGACGAGGTCGCCGAAGCGCCGGCCCAGGCCTTCCGCCGCGACGGCGGGAGCCGTGCCCCGCGCAACCGCGGGGGGCCCGCCAGCGGCCTCGGCGGCCGGCGAGCCCCCACGTGCGGGATCGAGACTCATCGCCTAGACGGTAACCCGAGAGCCTCAGCCCCCGAGCACCTCGTGAGCCTGACGGAAGACCTCCTGGAGCTCGCGGCAGGCGGCCGCGGGGTCCTCGACGGCGGGACGCTCCTCTTCGTCCTCCTCCTCGTCGTCACCCTCGCCGGCCTCCTCGCCCTCCTCCTCGGCCTCCAGGCCGGTGAGCGCGCCTATCAGCTCGAGCGCCTCCTCGTGGACCTCGGGGTCCATGAACCCGAGGAACTGGCCGAGGTCGTCGGTCAGGTAGAGGTAGCTGACGGCGATGGCGCCCTCGAGCGCCACCTCGTCGTCGCCGGCCTCGTAGGCCTGGCAGTAGCCGGCGAGCTCCTCGGGGAGGTGGGCGGCCAGGGCGGCGAGGTCCCTTCCGGGGAACAGCTCGGCGTCGACCACGGTCTCGAGCACGCCGATCATCCGCTGGACCGGCGCCTCGGCCTCCTCGGGGTTGCCGACGATGGCTTCCTCGATCGTGGGCTCAGGGTAGATGGTGCCGAGGAAGTCGAGCATCTCCTCGATGTCGGCGCGCTGCTGCTCCGTCGCCACGTCGGCGATCTCGCCCCACAGCGCGCTCACGCGCTGGAGCGCGGCGTAGCCCATGGTGTAGGCGCCGAGCTCGCCCTCGACGGCCTCCTCGTACCCCTCGCCGACGCCGCCCTCGCCGAGCGACAGGTCGACGATCAGCGCCGCCGTGAAGACGGGGTCGGATCGGACCTCGGCCGGGATCACGACCTCGTAGGCCGCCTCGAGCTGGGCGCGCGCCTCGGCGATGGCGTCCTCCAGGCCGTCGCCGGACGCGGCGGCCTCCTCGACGGCCTCCACGGCCTCCTCGACGGCCTCGGCGAGCTCGGGGTCGGCGGACCTCAGCGTGCCCATGAACCTCGCCAGGTCCTGCTCCAGACCCTCGACCACCTCGAGGAAGTCGTCGTCGAGGTCGTCGCCCGCGAGCTCGAGCGCGTCGAGCCGCTGCATGGCGAGCTGGAGCCCGTAGGCCTGGCTCTGCACCAGTGTCTGCTCGAAGAAGGGCGCCCGCGAGTACTGCGCGGAGGCGACGGAGCCCGCCAGGAGGGCGGCGCCGGCGAGCGCCGCCAGGAGCACACGCTTACTCGCCACCCGGGATCACCCCGATCTCGGCGCTGTGCGCGCCGCGTCCGGCCTCGATGCGGTCCACGACGCAGAGGCACTCCGTGTCGATGACGCTGACGCTGTCGGACAGGCCGTCGGCCGTGTAGACCTTCTTGCCGTCCGGCGTGATCGCGATGCCCCAGGGACGGCGGCCCATCCGCTCACGGATCGTGGCGACGATCTCGTTCGTCGACGTGTCGATGACGTAGACGGCGCTGGTGCCGCCGCCCGCCACGTAGATGCGGTCGGAGGTGGGGTCCACGGCGATCTCCACGGGCCGGGAGTCGAGGCCCAGGTTGATCGTGTCGATGACCGAGTGGGTCGAGGTGTCGACGACCGAGACCGTGCCGCCGATCTCGGCGGAGACGTAGGCCCGCGTGCCGTCGTTCGAGAACTCGACGACGCGCGGACGGTTGCCCACCAGGAAGTGCTTGACGACCTGGAGGTTCTCGCGGTCGATGACGGTGACCGTGTGCGTGGCCTCGGCGGTGATGTAGACCCACTTGCCGTCGGGGCTCACGGCCACGCCCTCGGCCTCGACGCCGACGCGGAAGTTCGCGAGCTGCTCGCCCGTGGCCACGTCGTAGCCGGCGCCCTGAGCGATGGCCTCGAGGGCGGCCCAGATCTGGGTGCCGTCGGGGCTCACGGCCACGCGCTCGGGGTTGCCGCCCGCACGGAACTCGCCGACGACCTCGTTCGACTCGACGTCGATGGCGATGATCTTGTCCTCGGGCGTCTCGATCTGCGGGTTGAAGTCGGAGACCGCGACGTAGACGGTCTTGCCGTCGGGGCTCACAGCCAGCCCGCGCGGGCGCACCTCGCCGGGACGGCCCGAGATCGTGATCGTCTTGATGACCTCGTCGGTGGCCGTGTCGATGACCGTGATGTCGGCGCTGTACTCGTTGGCCACGTAGATGCGGTACGAGTCCTGGGCCTGCGCCGCGCCCACGGCCAGCGCCGCGGCCAGCGCTAGGGCCGCTAGCCTCCTGTTGGTGACGCGTCGTGCTCTCATGTTCTCCTCTCGACCGCCGGCCTCCGGCTCGGCGCGTGGTGTGGCTGTCGTGCTCAGCGGCGGCATGAGCTGGCGTCCGCCAGGTCGCCGATCTGGTCGAGCCGCTCGACAGGGTCGGTGCCCGGCATGTAGATCGCCGGCAGCTCGCCCACCAGCGTGGCGAGCGTGAACGGGTCGGTCTCGGTCTCGCTGATCTTCACGAGGTAGAGGGACTGCCTGAGCTGGCCGTCCCACGGGCGGAACGTCGTGCCGATGCCCTTCCAGACGTCGAACACCGTCGTCTCCGCCTGCAGGTAGCCGAGGACGTCCTCGGCGTCGGTGCCGCCGCCGAAGAAGGCGGCCTCGTAGCCGAGCTTCACGGCCTGGTAGACGGCCCACGCGGGCGCCTCCATCGGCTGGCCCTCGAACCTCTGGCGGAAGCGGGCGTTGAGCTCCCTGGCGCCGTAGGCGTCGAGCGTCGCCTCCCAGGCGCTGGCGCGGTGCCCGACGCCGAGGCGCGGCGCCGCCTCGCGCGAGGCGGCGTAGAACGCGCGCGTCTGCGCCTCGGGGTACGGGAAGCCCGTGACCTCGACCTCGAGACCCGCCTCGTCGAGGGCGGCGAGCACGCGCAGCTGCTCCGCGGCGGGCAAGAGGAGCAGGACGACGTCGGCGCCGCTGCGGCGGACGCGGTCGACCACTGGCGCGGCGTCGCCTCCCGGCTCGAGGGCGACCTCGCCGACGCTGCGGGCGCCGAAGTGACGCTCGCTGAGGCCGCGCTGGACGCGCTCGAGCTGCGCCTGCGACTCCTCGTCGGTGCCGTGCACGAAGAACCACTGCCGGTAGCCGGACCGCACGTACCAGCCGGCGAGGGAGTCGAGGTACATGGCCGCGCTCGGCGCGATGTGGAGGGCGGTGGCCTGGCACTGCTCCTGGCGCAGGACGTCGGCCGAGGCGCCGACGTTCAGGTAGGGCACCCCGGACTCGGCCGACCAGGCGCTGAGCGCCGCGGCCTCCTCCAGGCTGAAGCCGCCGGCGACCACGTAGGCGCCCTCGCCGACGAGCTCCTCGGCGACCGCGACGACGGCGTCGGCGCCGCTGGCCTCGCGCGTCAGGACCGAGAACTCGATGCCGAGCATCTCGGCGTTGAAGGCGAACTCCTCGCCGGCCATCGTCGCGCCGTCGGCGGCCGACCGCGCCACGGCGTCCGCCAGCGGCTCGCCGGTGGCGGGCGGCAGGATCACGCCGATGCTGAGGGGGCCCGCGGGGATGTCCTGCGCGACGGACGCGCCGGGGACGAGGATGCACAGCGCCGCGCCTAGCGTAGCCAGCGACCTCCTGGTCGCCGAGCGTAGCTGCGGTCTGGTGTCCATATCGTCAGTCTCCTCACGTGTACGGGTGGGCGGCCCGGCCCGCGGACCGCACCGCGGGAGACCGCACGGGAACGGTGTTCGGGGGCGATGGTATATCATGCCTCCGCCCGTGCCCCGTCGCGTCACCCGGGTCCGCGCGCTCCCGTCGAGGCGCGCAGGCCGTCGTCCCGGACGGCGCCAGCCTAAGTGCGACGGGTAAGTCAGGGGTAAGTGGATGAAGATCCTGCTGCTCGAGGACCATGCGGACATCGGCAACGCGCTGGCCGAGGCCCTCAGGCACGAGCGCTACCAGGTCGAGTGGGTCACGTCAGAGGCCGCGGCCGCCCGCGCGGCGGCCGAGCAGCGCTTCGACCTCGCCGTGCTCGACGTCATGATCGGCGCGCGCGAGGACGCCGGCTTCGAGCTGGCCTCCCAGCTGCGGGACGCCGGCTTCGAGGGCCAGGTGCTGTTCGTGAGCGCGCGCGACGCCGAGGTCGACCGCGTGAGGGGACTCGACCTCGGCGGCGACGACTACCTCGTCAAGCCGTTCGGCCTGGCGGAGTTCCTGGCGCGCGTGCGGGCGCTGCTGAGGCGGCGGGCCCAGACGCGCCGGTCCGTGCTCGAGAGGCCGCCGCTCCACGTCGACCTCACGAACCGCCGCGTGACCTGGGAGGACAGGGAGGTGACGCTGTCGCGGCGCGAGTTCGAGATGCTCGAGCTCTTCGCCCACTACCCGGACCGGGTCTTCACCGCCGAGGAGCTGCAGGAGCGCCTCTTCCCCGAGGCGGGCTCGGGCCCCCGCGTCGTGCGCGTCTACGTGAGCCAGCTCCGCCAGAAGCTCGCTGGCACCGTGATCGAGACCGTACCCGGCGGCTACCGCCTCGGCCTGGGCTGAATACTTGAGGCATGAGCCTACGGCGCTCGGTCTTCCTGGCCGTGATCGCGGCGGTGCTGGCCGCCACGTTCCTCGAGGGCGTGCTCGACGTGGCGCTCGAGGCGCTGGAGGACAGGCTGCCCGAGGGCGGCGCGTCGGGCCGCGTCGGGCTGCTCCTCGACCTCCTCGACGTGCCCGTGTTCGCGCTGCTTGGTCTGGCGCTGGGCCACCTGCTGTCGCGCCGCATCGCCAGGCCCCTCTCGCGCCTGACGCGGGCCACGCGGGAGCTGGCGGCCGCGGGACGGACCGAGGCCGTGCGGGTGCCGCCGGGCGGCGACGAGCTCTCCGAGCTCGTGCGCAGCTTCAACGCCATGGCCGAGGCCGTCGACGAGCACGTGGAGCGGGAGCGGGCCTTCACGCGCTACGCCTCGCACGAGCTGCGCACGCCGCTGTCGGCGATCCGCCTCCAGGTCGAGAGGGCGCGCCTGGGGCAGGCGCCCGCCGACGACGCGCTCCAGGTGGTCGAGAAGAACGTCAGGCGCATGGAGGAGGTGCTCGAGGCCCTGCTGTCGCTCGCGCGCTCGTGGGAGCACGCCGCCGAGCGGCGGCCGCTGGCGCCGCTCCTCGAGGAGACGCTGGCGGCGCTGCCGGAGCAGAGCCGCTCGCGGGTGCTGGTGCGGGGGCTCTTCGGCGGCGCCTACGTCTCGCACCCGCGGATCGTGCAGCAGGCGGTCGCGAACCTCATCGACAACGCCCTGCGCCACGGCGCGGGGCGGACCCGCGTGGCCGTCGCCGTCGGCGACAGGCGCCTGACCGTGCGGGTCAGCGACGACGGGCCCGGCGTGCCGGAGGACGCGCTGGCGCGCCTCACCGAGCCCTTCTACAAG
>DASVDQ010000107.1 GCA_036381035.1 Trueperaceae bacterium
GGCCCACGGCCACGCACTCGATAGCCGGCGACGACGTGGCGGAGGTCAGGTTCGAGGGCCGCGTGGGCGGGCGGATCGTCGAGGTCGCCAGGGACGGCACCGAGTGCAGCTGGGGCGAGGTCATGGCCTGGAACCCGCCGCACAGGTTCGTGGTCTCCTGGCACGCGGCGCCGGAGCCGAAGGCCGCGTCGGTGCTCGAGGTCCGCTTCAGGCCCGTCGCGGACGGCACCGAGCTCTACCTCGAGCACAGGGGCTGGGAGGAGCACGGCGCCGAGGGCCAGCCGCTGCGCGACAGGTACGAGCCGGGCTGGGACTTCGTGCTCGACCGGTTCGTCGCGGCGGCGGGCCGGCCCGCCTAGGGCGCCGACCGGCCTGGACCGCCGGGCTCGTCCCTGGTGCATCATCGGTCAGGGACACCCGTTGGGCCCACGCGCGGATCGGAGGCCACGCCATGCCACGCCCCCTCACCACAGCCAGCGACGTGAAGCGGACGGCCGTCTAGCCTTGGACCCTTACGCCCCCAGCCCGACCGACCGCTTCACCTTCGGCCTGTGGACGGTCGGCAACGTGGGCCGCGACCCGTTCGGCGAGCCGACGCGTGAGCCCCTCGACCCCGCCTACGTCGTCGCCAAGCTGGCCGAGCTCGGCGCCTACGGGGTCAACCTCCACGACCACGACCTGGTGCCGGACGGCACGCCGGCACGCGAGCGCGACCGGATCGTCGCCCGCTTCCGCCGGGCCTTGGCAGAGCACGGCCTGGTCGTGCCCATGGCCACCACGAACCTGTTCACGGACCCCGTGTTCAAGGACGGCGCTTTCACCAGCGCCGACGCCCGCGTGCGGAACTACGCGCTGAGCAAGACGATGCGGGCGATCGACCTGGGCGCGGAGCTGGGCGCGAGGACCTACGTGTTCTGGGGCGGGCGCGAGGGCGCCGAGGTGGACGCCGGCGGCAAGCTGCTCGACGCCCTGGCCTGGTACCGCGACTGCCTCGACTACCTCTGCGAGTACGTCGTCGACCAGGGGTACGAGCTGCGCTTCGCCCTCGAGCCCAAGCCCCACGAGCCGCGCGGCCACGCGTTCCTGCCCACGGTCGGCAGCGCCCTGGGGTTCATCGCGACCCTGCAGCGCCCCGAGATGGTCGGTCTCAACCCGGAGTTCGCGCACGAGACGATGGCCGGCCTGTCGTTCCCGCACGCCCTGGCCGCCGCGATCGACGCGGGCAAGCTCTTCCACGTCGACCTCAACGACCAGCTCATGAGCCGCTTCGACCAGGACCTGCGCTTCGGCGCCGAGAACCTGAAGGCCGCCTTCTTCACGGTCATGCTCCTCGAGCGGCACTACGACGGGCCCAGGCACTTCGACGCCCACGCCCTGCGCACCGAGGACGAGGAGGGCGTCTGGGAGTTCGCCAAGGGCTGCATGCGCACCTACAAGATGCTGGCCGCGAAGGTCGAGCGCTTCGCGGCCGACGAGGAGGTCAAGGCGGCCCTGGCCGCCTACCGCGTCGACGACCCGGAGGGGGAGTGGCCGCCGCGCTACACGCGCGACGCCGCCGAGGCCCTGAAGGCGCGCGCCTTCGACCTGCCCGCGCTGCGCCGGCGCGGCCCGGGTCTCGAGCGCATCGACCAGCTGACCGTCGAGGTACTGCTGGGTGTCCGCTGACGTGAGCCGCGGGGGCCCCGAGGGGTCGCCCTCATGACGCCTGACGGCCGCGGCGGCGACGTCGCGCTGGGCGTCGACATCGGCACCAGCGGCGTGCGCGTGGTCGCCCTCGACCGCGAGGGACGTGTCGTCGACGCGGCGGAGAACGCCATCCCGCTCGCCACCCCGCGGCCGGGCTGGACCGAGCAGGACCCGGCCGACTGGGTCGCCGCGTCCGAGGCCGGCCTGGGAGAGGTCGCGTCCCGCGTGGGCCCTGACCGCGTCGCGGGCATCGGTCTCTCCGGCCAGATGCACGGGATGGTGGCGACCGACGACGCCGGTCGCGTCGTGCGCCCGGCCCTGTTGTGGAACGACCAGCGCACGGCCGCGGAGGCAGCGGAGATCGAGGCCGCCGTCGGCCGCGAGCGCCTCGTCGCGCGCACGGGCAACCCGGCCGTGACCGGCTTCCAGCTGCCGAAGGTGCTGTGGCTCAGGCGCCACGAGCCGGAGGCTTTCGCCCGCGCCAGGCGCGTCGCCCTGCCGAAGGACCACGTCGCCACCAGCCTCACGGGCGCGGCCGCCGCCGAGCCCACCGACGCCTCCGGCACGGGCGCCTACCACCTCGCCGCCGGCGCCTGGGACGAGGAGGTGCTGGCCGCGGTCGGCCTCGACCCGGCGCTGTGGCCGCCGCTCGTGCGCTCCGACGAGGTCGTCGGCGGCCTGCTGCCCTCGGTCGCCGCCCGGGTCGGCCTGCCGGCCGGCCTGCCCGTGGTCGCGGGCGCTGGCGACAACGCGGCGGCGGCGACGGCGCTGGGCCTCGGCACCGCCCACCGTGAGGTAGGGAGCGTGAGCCTGGGCACGAGCGGCGTGCTCTTCGCAGCCGTGAGCGAGCCGACGCCCGAGCCCGCGGGGCGGGTCCACCTCTTCGCGCACGCCGACGGCGGCTACCACCTGCTGGGGGTGACGCTGTCGGCGGCGGGCAGCCTGCGCTGGTACCGCGACGTGTTCGCCCCCGGTGCGGGCTACGACGAGCTGGTGGCCGAGGCGGCGACGTCGCCCCCAGGCGCCGGCGGCGTGACGTTCAAGCCCTACCTCGCCGGCGAGCGCAGCCCGCACCTGCGGCCCGACCTGCGCGGCTCGTTCCACGGCCTCTCCCTGGCCACCACGCGGGCCGACGTCGTGCGCGCCGTCCTCGAGGGCGTGACCTTCTCGCTGCGCCAGGCCCACGAGGCCATGGCGCCGCTGGCGGCGCCCACGCGCTGGCTGGCCACCGGCGGCGGCGCGCGCTCCGACCTGTGGCTGCGGGTGCTGGCGACCGTACTGGGAGCGCCGGTCGGCCGCCCGGCGGGCCTCGACGGACGCGAGACGCGGGCCGGCGCCGCCGAGGGCGCGGCCCGGCTGGCCTGGCGGGCCCTCGGCCACGCGCCGGCGCGGGCGCCCCGCGCGGCCCTCTGGTTCGAGCCCGACGCCGCGCAGGCGGACGCGCTGGAGGAGGCGTACGCGCGCTACGTGGCGCTGGGTCCGTCACCGCGGGAAGCCGAGAGGAGACCTTCTTGAGCCACGACCACCTCGAGCTGGCGCGCCTGACGCGCGACGAGGTCGCGGCGCGCGCCGCCGACGCCGTCCTCGTCGTGCCGACCGCGGCGGTCGAGCAGCATGGGCCCCACCTGCCGCTCGGCACCGACGCGCTCATCGGCGAGGCCGTCGCGCGCGAGGCCCTGAGCCGCGTCGAGGACGCCGACCGCTTCGTACTCGCGCCGGTGCTGCCCTACGGCAGCTCCCACCACCACCTCGCCTACGCCGCCCTCTCGCTCGGCTCGGGCTCGTTCCTGGCGGCCGTCGCCGACCTCCTGCGGTCGGCGGTGAGCTCGGGCTTCCGCCGCGTCTACGTCCTCAACTCGCACGGCGGCAACGTCGAGGGCGTGCGCCAGGCCGCGCGCGACGTGGCGCTGACGCGCGAGGCCGTGATCGGCAGCTGCTCGTACTGGGACGTGAGCCGCGCCGCGATCGCCGAGGCGGGGACCGTGGCGGCGGGCCTCGTGCCCGGTCACGCCGGCCAGTTCGAGACCAGCCTGATGCTCGCGATCGCGCCGGAGCTGGTCAGGCTGGACCGGCTGCCGCGGGGCGATCACGCCGGCCCGCTGGCGGCGGGCGTGAGCGCGGAGGGCAGCGCGATCGAGGCCCACGGCGACTGGACGCGGATGGACGGGTTCACCGACGTGCCGGCGTCGCCGAGCGCCGAGACCGGACGCGCCCTCCTCCGGGTCATCGGCGAGCGGGTAGCCGACGCGCTCGCGGAGTTCCGCCGGCTGTCGGACGCGGCCGTGCGGGGCTGGCGCGCCTGACCCGGCGGCGCGGGTCGCGCCTGGCGCGGCGGCGCGGGTCGCGCCGGGCTCAGCCCGCTCGCTTCAGGCTCCGCTCGAGCGCGCCCAGCAGGTCCGCGACGAGGTCGTCCGGGTCCTCGAGGCCGACGTGGAGCCTCACGAGGGAGCGGGGGACCGCGAAGTAGCGGGTGGCGCCGTCCGGCGCTCCGGTGAGGTGGCCGAGCAGCGCGGGGTAGACGAGGCTCTCGTACCCGCCCCAGGAGACTCCGAGGCGGAAGAGCCGCAGCTCGTCCACGAAGGGCTCCACCAGGCCCTCGTCGGCCAGCTCGAAGGAGAGGAGGCCGCTCGCGGCGGTGAGGTACCGCCCGAACAGGTCGCGCTGCGGGTGGTCCTCGAGCGCGGGGTAGTGGACGGCTTGGACCGCCTGGTGCTCCCGCAGGGCACGAGCGACGGCGAGGGCCGAGCGTCCGTGGCGCTCCAGCCTCACGGGCAGCGTCCTCAGGCCCCGCAGCAGCAGCCACGCCTCGAAGGGCGCCAGCTTGCCGCCCAGCAGCATCAGCGCGTCGGACCGGAGGCGGTCGACGAGCTCCCTGCGCCCCGCCACGACCCCGGCCACGACGTCGGAGTGACCGGAGAGGTACTTGGAGGCCGAGTGGAGGACGAGGTCGACGCCGTGCTCGACGGGCCGCTGGCCCAGCGGCGTGGCCCAGGAGTTGTCCATGACCGTGAGCGCGCCCACCTCCCGGGCCGCGGCGGCCAGGGCGGCCAAGTCCTGCAGCTCGAACAGCAGGGTCGTCGGGCTCTCGAGGTAGAGCAGCGCGGCCGGGGGCGCGTCGTAGCCGCCGCGCAGGGCGTCGGCGACGGCCGCGACGTCCGTGCCGTCGACGAACCGGGTCGCGACGCCGAAGCGGGGCAGCAGCCGCGTCATCAGCCCGTGGGCGTCGGGGTAGACGTGGCGGACGCACACGACCCTGTCCCCCGCCCGCAGGTTCGTCAGCAGCACGGCCGCGATGGCGGCCATGCCGCTGGCGAAGGCTACGGCGTCCTCCGCCCGCTCGAGCGAGGCGACCTTGCGCTCGAACGCCTCGACGGTGGGGTTGCGTCCCCGCGAGTAGACGTAGCGGGCCTCGGTGCCGGCCTCGAGGGTCGCCCTCATGTCGGCGAAGGTGTCGAAGGTGAAGAGGGAGGTCTGATGGAGCGCGGGCACCACGTCCGCCGACCCCGCGGCCTCCGGGTCCCGGAGCAGCTCGGTCTCCGGGCTCGGCGCCGGCCGGCGCGTCACCGGCCCTCGCCCGCCAGCGCCTCGAGCTGCTGCCAGCAGACGAGCTGCATGCGCGGCAGGTGGAAAGGCCCCTTCCAGACGCTGCCCTTCAGGCGCGTGGCGACGGTGCCGTCGCGGTGCAGGTAGCCGTACCACTCGCCGTGCTCGCGGTCGGGGAAGCGCGCGTAGGCCCACTCGTGCACGCGGTCGTGCATCTCCAGGTACCTGTGGTCGCGCGTCAGGCGGTACGCCATCACCGCCGCGATCATGGCCTCGTTGTGCGGCCACCAGAACTTCATGTCGTGCCAGTACTCGGTCGCTGGCAGGTCCCTCACGTCGCGGTAGTAGAGGATCCCGCCGTGGACCTCGTCCCAGCCCCAGTCGAACATCCAGTCGAGGATCCTCGTGCCCAGCTCCGTCAGGTGGGCGTCGCCGCCGCGGTGCAGGGACTCGCGCATGATGAACCAGGCCGCCTCGATCGCGTGGCCGGGGCAGAGCGTCCGGCCCTGCACGTGGTCGACGAGCTCTCCCCGCGGGCCCACCGTCTCCATGACGGCGCGGAGCTCCTCCTTGACGAAGTCGCGCTCGATCTCGGCGATGCGCTCGTCGATGAACTCGTCGAGCTCGGCGGGCTCGGGCGCCACGTCGCGCAGGACCTGCGCCATCGAGATCAGGATCATCGGCACGACGAGGCCCTTGAGGGGCCTCACCGCCGGGTTCACCTTCGGCGCCAGCAGGCCGGGGGTGCCCAAGTAGCGGAGCAGCAGCGCGAACAGGTCCATGGCCTCGTCGCGAGCGCGCTCGTCGCCAGTCGCCCTGGCGTAGGCGGCGAACGCGATCGCGTGGAACGTCTCGGTGAACACGTAGCGCCGCTTCACGAGGGGACGGCCGTCCCTCGTGACCTGGAAGAAGGCGCGGCCGTCCTCGTCGAAGCCGTGCCGCCTTATGAACTCGAGGCCGTGGGAGGCCAGCTCCAGCCACTCGTCGCGCCGCTCGACCTCGGCGACGAGGGTGGAGAGCAGCCACACGAACCGGCCGTGCTGCCACATCCCCTTGTCGGTGTCGTAGACGCTCCCGTCGCGGTCGAGGCAGAACGTGAAGCCGCCGTGCCCGCGGTCCACGGCGTGGCGGCACCAGAACGGGAGCGTGTCCTCGAGGAGGCCGTCGCGGTAGACGGCGATCAGCTCGCGGAAGCGCTGCTGCTGCGGTGCGGTGCTGCCTGACATCACTGCCTCCCGGTACGTGGGTCGGCCGGCATTGTAATATTGTATGACCTCAGACACCATGCTAGATTGCACGCCAGCGCCGTCCACGGCGCGCCGCAGCGCGAGGCGTCCGGGAGGCCGGCCGATGGGGAGGTCCGAACCGTGTCCAGTTGGTCTTCCGACGACGAACTCTTCTCCCTCGTCAGCGACCGGCTGTACACGGCAGTCATCGGCGACGTCCTCGACAGGCTCGGGCACCGCCACAGCTTCCTGCCCCCTGAGGTGCGGCAGCTCAAGCCTTACGGCGTGGTCGTGGGACGCGCCATGCCGGTGCTGGAGGCCGACGTCTACGACTACAGCCAGCCGTTCGGCAGGATGTTCGAGGCGCTCGACGACCTCAGGCCGGGCGAGGTCTACGTCGCGGCCGGCGGCTCGCGCCGCTACGCGTTCTTCGGCGAGCTCATGTCGATCGCCGCGGCCGCCCGCGGCGCCAGGGGCGCCGTGCTGCACGGCTACCATCGCGATACGCGCGCCCTCCTCGCCGGCGACTTCCCCGTGTTCTCGATGGGCGGCTACGGACAGGACCAGGGCGTCCGCGGCCGCGTGATCGAGTACCGCGTGGCGATCGAGGTGAGCGGGGTGACGGTCGAGCCCGGCGACCTAGTGGTCGGCGACGCCGACGGCGTCGTCGTGGTGCCCCGGGCCCTCGAGGCCACCGTCGTGGACGAGGCGCTCGCGAAGGTGGGCACCGAGTCCGACGTCCGCGAGGCGCTGATGGCCGGGACGTCGGCGCGGTCCGCGTTCGACAGGTTCAAGGTCATGTGATGACGAGCAGCTACAAGGTCAAACGTGCCAGCCTCACCGACCAGGTGAGCCACCAGCTCGTGCGCTACGTCGAGGAGCACGGACTCCAGCCGGGCGACCCCCTGCCCACCGAGGCCGAGTTCGCCGAGATGTTCGGCGTCAGCCGCACCGTGATCCGCGAGGGGCTGAGCGCCGCCGCCGCCCTCGGGCTCATCGTCGCCGACCCGGGCCGGCGCTCGCGCGTGGCGCCGCTCTCCGCACGCGTCCTCGACAACTTCTTCGCCAACGCGCTGCGGCTGAACAAGGGCGCGGTCGTCGAGCTGCTCGAGGTGCGCGAGGCGCTGGAGACCTACGGCGTGCGACTGGCCGCGCGCGACCACGACGACGAGGGGCTCGAGGAGGTCAGGAGGCACCTCGAGAGCATGGACACGGCGCTCAAGGGGGAGGACCAGGAGGCGTTCGTCGACGCCGACGTCGGCTTCCACATGGCGCTGACCGCCCTCAGCGGCAACGAGGTCCTCGTGCACCTGATCGACGCCCTCAGGTCCTCGACGCGCCAGACGATCGCCTCGGGCCTGGCGGCGCGCGGCTCGCGCCTCAGCCTGCCCGCGATCCAGGCCGTGCACGTCGAGATCTTCGAGGCCGTGGAGGCCCGCGACCCGGAGGCGGCGGCCAAGGCGATGATGGAGCACTTCGCGCTCGCGATCGCGGCCGTGAAGACCGGCCCCGACGCCGCGTAGCCCCCGTGGACCTGAGGGGCAAGACGGTCCTCGTGACGGGCGCGGCCGGGACGGGCGTGGGCGCGGGCGTGTGCCAGGCCGTCGTCGCGGCGGGCGGACGGCTGGTCGTCAACGACCTCACCGCGGAGGGCACCGAGGCGGCCCGGCACGCCCACGGGGCCGTTGCCGGTTTCGCTGCCGACGTCTCGTCCGAGGCCGAGGTCGAGGCGATGTTCGCGGGCATCGCCGCCGCCGTAGGACGTCTCGACGGCGTCGTCAACAACGCCGGGGTGGGCCTCGACCGCGGCGTCGTCGACACCACCGCGGACGACTACCGACGCATCGAGTCGACCGACCTGCGGGGCACGTGGCTGGTCTCGCGCGCGTTCGCCCGCCAGGCGGTGGCCGGGGGCGGCGGCAGCATCGTCAACGTGTCGTCGGTGCACGCCGTGGCCACGATGCGCGGCTACGCGCTCTACGCCGCGGCGAAGGCGGGGGTGGAGGGCTTCACCCGCGGGCTCGCCGCCGAGCTGGGCTCCTTCGGCGTCCGCTGCAACGCCATCGCGCCCGGCTACGTGCACTCGGCGCAGAACGAGGCGCTCATCGCCGGCTGGACGGATGACCCCGCCGGCTGGGTCCGCGCCCACGTGCAGGAGCAGCAGGCCCTGCCCGTCGAGGTCGAGCCGCTCGACTGCGGGTGGGCCGCGGTGTTCTTCCTCTCCGACGCGAGCCGCGCGGTCACCGGACAGGTGCTCAGGGTCGACGCGGGGCTCACGACGCTCCTCTACGACAAGGCCTTCAAGTGAGGATCGAGCGCATCGTCGCCGACGAGGTCGTGGTGCCCGCGCGTCCGGGGACCGTCAACTCCGCGGGGCTCGACCGGCCGCTGCACAAGCTGGCCTCCCGGGGACGGGCCGCCTGGACGCGGCAGTTCGACGAGGTCCCCAAGCTGCTCCTGACCGTGCAGTGGGACGACGGGACCGTGGGCTACGGCGAGTGCTACCGCGACCACGACTGGGCGACCGTGGAGGCCGTGGCGCGCTCGCTGCTGGGGAGGAGCGCGGACGAGCTCACGCTGCAGGCCCTGCCCATCGGGCGCTGCCGCGAGTACGACGGCTTCGAGTGCGCCGTCTGGGACTCGGTCGCCAAGGCGCACGGGCTGAGGGTCGTGGACCTGCTGGGCGGGCCGGTCCGCGACGCGGTCCGCGTGGGCGCCTGGTCGGGGCACCGACGCGCCGGCGAGGTCGGCGAGCTCGCCGCTCGCTGCGCCGCGTCCGGCTACGACTGCCTCAAGTTCAAGTGCGACCTGGAGGACGACGTCGTCGCCTGGTGCCGCGAGGTGGCCGAGGCCGCGCCAGGCATGCAGGTGATCCTCGACCCCAACGAGCGCTGGCTGTACCCCCACGAGGCGCGGCGGCGCCTCGCGGCGTTGGCCGAGGTGGGGAACGTCCTCTGCGTCGAGGACCCGATCCCGCGGTGGATGCTCGACGAGTACCGCGAGCTCCGCGCCACCGGCGTGCCCGTGGTGCTCCACGTCTCGCTCCCCTACTTCGCGCACGGCCAGCGGGTCGAGGACGCCGTGCTCGCCCTGACCCGGCGGGCCGTCGACGGCTTCAACTTCAACGCCGGCCTGGCCGCGTTCGCGCGGCTCGCCCACGTGGCGTCCGCCGCCCGGCTGCCCTGCTGGCACGGCTCCGAGCTCGACCTCGGCGTGCTGGAGGCGATGTACCTCCACTCGTGCGCCGCCGCAGAGAGCTGCGTCTGGCCGAGCGACGTCTTCGGCCGGCTGGTCCGCTCGCACGACCTGCTCAAGGAGCCGCTGCGGATCGAGCCGCCGTTCGCCCGCCTCCCCACCGGGCCCGGCCTCGGGGTGGAGCCGGACCCCGAGGCGGTGGCCGCCCACCGCACCAGGCGCGAGGTGTACGAGCCATGACGCCGGGCGCCGCGCCCTACCCTCCCGCCGACGGGGACCGCCGGGAGATCTGGACGATGCTGGTCGAGCGCGACATCGCGGCGTTCGTCGCGGGCGACTGGCGCCTCGTGGCGGACGACTTCGTCGAGGAAGGGTTCCAGGGGATCGACGCCGGCCTCCAGGCCGACCCGGCCGCCTGGCGCCTGCGCTTCCCGGTCCTCGCCGACTACCGGGACGACTGGCTCCGCCAGTCCCGCGAGACCCTGGCGCGCGCGGACGCCGAGGCGGTGAGGAGGGGGCTCCGCGCCGCCACGGAGCTGCGCGACATCGAGGTCGCCGGCGCGAGCGCGCTGGCGCGCAAGGTGTTCGACGGCGAGCTGCGCCTGCGCGACGGCACGGCCCAGCCCCTGCGGTGGCAGACCCTCTACCGCTGCCGCAAGGCGGGCGGTCGCTGGCGCATCGTCGGCTTCGTCGGCTACCTCCCCTACCCGATGGGAAGCGGCGCCTCCTCGGGCTCGTCGGCTACCGGCCCAGCCACCCGCGCCCCTGCCGTCGCGAGCGCCTTCGCCAGCAGCGACGACGCGGGCGCGGGCGGCGCCGCGGAGGCGACCCCCGCCAAGCGCCTGCCGCCGGGCGCCTCACAGCACGCGACGGCGGGCCCCTACTCCCCCGTCCTCGAGGTGGACCCCGGCCGCCTGGTCGTGATCTCGGGCCAGGCCGCCCTCGCAGCCGACGGCTCCGTCGTGGGCGACGACGTGCCCAGCCAGGCGCGCGCGACGCTGGCCAACTGCGCCGCGGCCCTGGCGTCGGCCGGCTGCGGCCTCGCCGACGTCTTCAAGGTCAACGTCTACCTGACCGACCTGCGCCACTGGCAGGCCTTCAACGACGTCTACGCCGCGGTGATGCCGGAGCCCAGGCCGGTGCGGACCGCGGTGCAGGCGGGTCTCCTGCCCGGCCTGCTCGTCGAGGTCGAGATGTGGGCCGTCAGGCCACCACGACCCAGCCGTAGCCGGCGGGGTCGAGGTACGCCCACCTGAGGTAGCAGCGCCGGTAGCCGCGGGCGCCGCTCCACACCAGCTGGCGCGTGCGGTACCAGCTGCCGTCGTTGTCGGACAGCGACAGGTCGGCCCTGAACACGTCGCCGGGGCGCAGCGGGCGCACGCCGAGGCTGGAGTACGGGAAGTAGGCCTCGAGGCGGTAGCCGCCCAGCTCCCCCACGGGCGCGGCCGTGGCCACCACGCCGTCGACGGTGAACCAGTCCGCCGCCAGGTCGCGGTTCGCCAGCTCGCGGCTGCCGGCTATGGCCTCTACCCTCACGCCGCGCCTGTCGGCGTCGGGGGCCAGCACGTAGCCCGCGACCCCCGGCGCGAACGTCGAGTCCTGCCTGGACGGCGGCCGGAAGTCGAAGTAGACCTGCAGCGAGTCGTTCTCGTAGAGGTCCTCGGCGTTCGCGTCGCTGACGTGCACGTCGTCGGTGACGAGGCAGCGCAGCCGCAGACCGCGCTCGTCCCAGGTGAGCGTCGCCACGGCCGAGGCGTCCTCAGGACCGCCCCACGGCGTCTCGGCCCAGTAGGCCTGCTCGGCCCTGTCGAGGCGCAGCCCGGCGCCGCAGGGGACGCCGGCGGCGCCGGGCTCGGCCATCCCGGCCGCGAGAGCCTCGCCCTCGCGCAGCGCCCACGCCAACGGGAACCGCCAGGCGCTCACGCCCCTGAAGCCCCCGCGGCTCACGACCGCGGCCACGTGGTAGTCGCCGGCGCCCCCCTCCGCCAGGCGGCCGGTGTTGTCGCCCGGCTCGGCGACGGGTCCGGCTGGGATCTCGACGCCGACGCGCGCCAGGCGCTCCGGCGGCTCGGGCGGGGTCGCCGGCCGCGGCGCGAGCGGCAGCCCGATGTCGACCTCCGCCTCGCCGTGGGGTTCGAGCCCCAGCACGAACGTGCGGGGCGCCGGCGACAGCCACGGCGCGATCACCTCGCCCCACACCCGCCCGGCGCTGCCGGCCTGGTCCCTGAGGGCGAGGCGGAGCCGCGGCGAGCCCTCCGCGGCGACGACGCCCCACGCGACGCTCACCGGTCTCACGACGGTGACGGGGAGGGCGTGTCGCCCGCCCCCCACGAGCACCCCGACCTCGGCCTCGCGGCCAGCGTCGCCGGGGACGCCCGCGTCCGCGTCGCCCGGGACGCGCACCGCGGCCGTCCAGGTCTCCACCACCCCGTCGCCCCCCGCGCGGGCGAGGCCCTCGAGCGCCCAGCCGCGCGGGAGCTCGAGGCGCGGGCCCGGGTCGTCGGCCGGGGCGGCCGCGTCCGGGTCTCCTCGACCCTTGACGCTCGTGCCCTGACCCCCGCGCGTCCCATCGCCGGCGCCGTAGCGCGCGACGACGAACCTCAGCTCGGTCACTGCACCCGCCGCGACCCTGGCGCCGCCCGGCGCAGCCCAGCGTGAGGCGCCGACAGCGTGCTGCTCGGCAGCGTCGACCGCGTGCTCCTCGGCGGCCCAGACCGCCACCCCCGGCGCCTGCTCCAGCACCAGGACGCCCGCCTCCGCCCGCCACGTCGCCCCCGGCGGCAGGCCCACGACCTCCCCTGTGTTCGGCAGGCCGGGGCCCGCCAGCACGACGCGGCCGAACCCGGGGTCGAGGTCGACGGCGAGGCGACCCTCCTCCCAGGCGAGCCCAGCGCGCTCGAGCCGGCGGTCGCACGCGGCGCGCACGACGGCGCCGCGTCCGTCCGCGACCGCCACCTCCCTGCGGCCGAACCAGGCCAGGCCGGCCAGGCGCCCGGCGCGCAGGCGCGCCACGCCCAGCCCGGGACCGTCGTCGAGCACGAGGGCGTAGCGGTCCTCCCCGACCGCGAGCGCCTCGCCGTCGAGGCGCGCCGTCGACGCGGCGTCTCCCCACACCCAGGCCGAGGCGAACCTGGCCCGCGCGCCGCACCGCCGGCTGATCACGGTCGTGAACGGGCGGTCCTCACGCAGGGGGATGCCGAGGGCCCGTCCGCGGAACACGCGCTCTGGCGCCGCCTGCAGCAGCCGGAGCGAGCGACCCTCGTCCGCGAACCTGACGTCGAGGACGGCGCCGGCTCCGGCCCGGTCCGGCCCGGTCGCGCGTCCGCCGCCCGGCGCCTCGCCGGCGCCGAGCCCTTCTCGCCCTCCCGGGCCGATGACCTCGGCCGTAGCGTCGAGGAACTGATGACCGCCGCGCGCCGCCAGCGGAGCGCCCAAGGGGCGGGCCTCCGCCTCCCCCGCGCCCTCGGCACCGAGCGAGAACCGGACCTCGCCCCTCACGTTGCACGTCCAGTCGATCGTCGGCTCCGCCGCGTCGCCGGGCACCTCGCCTCCCGGGACGCCGGCCCGTCCGCCTGAGCCCCCGCCTCCCGCGCTCTCCCGCCCGCCGACCTCCCTGCCCGCCGCGTCGGCGAGGCCGCCCGCTTCGACCTCGCAGACGTCGAGCAGGAAGCCGTCGCCGAGGCACAGGCTGCGGCGCATCGTCGTGCCGGGGTACGCGCCCGCCACGCGCGCCTGGGCCGCCGCGAACGACGCCGTCTCGCCGAACGCCGTCAGCTCGCCGCTGGCCTGGTCCTGGTTGCTCGCGTCGACCATGACGGCGTTGTGGGCCAGGGTGGAGCGGTACCAGGCGAGCTCCTTGACGTGGTACCAGCCGGTGCCGGGGTCGAGCAGCCACTGGACGCCGTCCGCGTAGAGGTTCAGGTGCAGGCGGTCGGGGTGTCCGTGGCCGCCGCCGTAGCGGCCGTACTCGAGGCTCGCGCAGGTGCGCCCGCCGTCGCGGCGGAGGACCGCAAGGCCGGTCCCCGGCATGCGCTCGCTGGAGGTCGGGCGCAGGTCCTCCTCCGGCACGTCTGGCAGGACGGGCTCGAGGTTCAGGAACGTGCGCCAGGAGAGGTCCGTGCGGGGCTCGCCGGCCGCGTAGGCGCGGGCGAGCAGCCCGCCGTAGCGCTCGTCGCCGTAGCGGGCGTAGCCGAGCTCGTAGACGGCCTTGTGGTAGCCGACGCCCCGCCCGAACCACGAGTCCTTCCGCGACGGGAACGTCAGGTCGGGCAGCATCACCTTCAGCGGGCCGTCGAACATCGGGCGCAGCGAGCCGTAGCCCGACGACCCGGCGTAGAGGTCGATGCCCCGGCGGAGCGCCATCTCCGCCAGGTCCAGCGAGTGGTCGAGCGTCGCGAAGTGGTAGGTCTCGCCCTCGTACCAGATGCCGTCCTCCAGCAGCGACTCGCGCATGTGGAACGCGAAGCCGTGCGGGCCCTCCAGGACGTGGCCGAGCATGGCGTCGTCCCGGTAGAGCAGCGCGACGGCGCCCACGCCGGCGTTGTCGAACGCCTGGCGGTTGCTCGCGCCCTCGTCGAAGCTCATGACGGTGGCCGCCGACTCGTAGAGGAGGCCCTCGACGCCGGCGTGGTCGGCCTCGCCGTAGGCCGGCGAGGACCGCGTGAGGTCGTAGGCGGCGACGATGTCCACGAGCCAGAACGCCTCGAGGTAGGTGCTCTGGAACAGCCGCGTCGGTCCCAGGAGGTCGTTCGCCAGCGGGTAGTCGTGGTACCGCGCGACGAAGTGGGTGAGGGCGTCGCGCACCAGTCGCGCGTGCCTCTCGTCGCGCTCGAGCCGGTAGAGGATGCCGGCCTCGACGAGACGCTTCGCTAGCCAGTCCTGGAACTGCCTGACCCAGGCCAGGTCGAACGCGGTGCCCTGCCAGTCCTTCCCGCAGAGCGGGCAGACGTGGCGGCGCGGCGCGTAGGGGTCGAAGACGAGCGGCGCGCGGTCGTCGGGGCAGGCCTCGTGGAACGCCATTCCCTTCGCGACCGGGATCTCGGGGGCGCGGGCGATGAGCTCCTCGACGCGGCGCCTGTAGGTCTCGAGGACCTCGCGGTACCAGGCGTGCTCCTCGAGCTGGCGCCTGACCCGCGCCTCGTCGGCCTCCGACATGACGACGCTGTCGACGCGCGCCCGGCTGGTCGCCTCCGTGCTCACGCCGCCTCCGCCTCGACGCCGCGCAGCTCGAGCTCGCCCGCGAAGTGGCAGGCGGCGCGCCGACCCGGCTCGACCTCGCGCAGCGGCGGCACGTCGGTGCGGCAGACGTCCCTGGCGTACGCGCAGCGCGGGTGGAAGGGGCAGCCCGGCGGCGGGTCGGCCGGGTCCGCCACCTCGCCCGGCAGGCGGATGCGCCCCTCCCGGCCGCGCAGCCGCGGGTCGGGCTTGGGCACGGCCGAGAGGAGGGCCTCGGTGTAGGGGTGCAGCGGTCGGCGGTACAGCTCCGCCGTCGGGCCGGACTCCACGAGCTTGCCCACGTACATCACGGCGACCTCGTCGCTGAGGTGCTCGACGACGCTCAGGTCGTGCGAGACGAAGACGTAAGTGAGGCCGAGCTCGCGCTGCAGCCGTTTGAGCAGGTTGAGGATCTGCGCCTGGACCGAGACGTCGAGGGCCGAGACCGCCTCGTCGGCGATCACCAGCCGCGGCGACGTGGCCAGGGCGCGGGCGATCCCGATGCGCTGCCTCTCGCCGCCGCTGAAGGCGTGCGGGTAGCGGTGCATCGTCTCCGGCCGCAGGCCCACCTGGGCGAGCAGGTCCCCCACGACCCCGTCGATGTCGCGCTCCCGCACCAGGCGGTTCACCTTCAGCGGCTCCGCGACGATGTCGCGCACGGGGAAGCGCGGGTTGAGCGACGAGTGGGGGTCCTGGAAGACCATGCGGATCTGCTGGCGGTAGGGGCGCAGCTCGGCGGGCGCGAGACGCGCCAGGTCGACCTGCGCGCCCTCCGGCGTGCGGTAGAGGACCTCGCCGGCGGTGGGCTCGTAGACGCGCAGCAGGGCGCGCCCCAGCGTGGTCTTGCCGCAGCCGGACTCACCCACGAGCCCCAGGGTCGTGCCCTCGCGCACGTCGAAGCTCACGCCGTCGACGGCCTTGACGTACCCCACGGTGCGGCCGAAGACGCCCCGCGTGATCGGGAAGTGGACCTCGAGGCCCCTGACGCGCAGCAGCGGGGTTTCTGCGCCGGGCGGCGTGGAGCGAGGGCCGGCGGACGTCACGCCTCCCCCCGCGCGGGCTCGCCGGCCCGCCCCGCCGGCCCCTCCGCCGCGCCGTCGCGGCGCGACGCGCCGGTACCCGCTCCGGCGCCGGGCGCGGAAGCGCCCTCGGGGGCGCCGCCGTAGAGCAGGCACCGCACCTCGCGCCCGTCCGCCGTCGTCACCGGCGGCGGCTCGACGCGGTCGCACAGCCCGGGCATGAACGAGTCGCAACGCGGGTGGAACGGGCAGCCGCCTGGCCGCCTGAACGGGTGCGGCACCGAGCCCCCTATCGACGCCAGGTCCGCGTCCCTCGCGCCCGTGCCGAGCCGGGGGATCGAGCCGAGGAGGGCGCGGGTGTAGGGGTGCTTGGGGTCGTGGAACGTCTCGTCGACGGGGCCCCGCTCGACGACGCGGCCGAGGTACATGACGACGACCTCGTCGGCCATCTCGGCCACGACGCCGAGGTCGTGGGTGATGAACAGCACCGCCATGCCCAGCTCTTCCTGCAGCTCGCGGATCAGGTCGAGGATGTTCGCCTGCGTGGTCACGTCGAGCGCCGTCGTGGGCTCGTCGGCGATGAGCAGGCGCGGCCGGCAGCTCAGCGCCATCGCGATCATCGCGCGCTGCCTCATGCCGCCCGAGAGCTGGAACGTGTACGAGTCCATGATGCGCTCGGGCCGCGGCATGCCCACCATCGCCAGCGACTCGACGGCGCGGCGCCTGGCCTCGGCGGGCCTGAGCGGGAGGTGCAGCCTCAACGCCTCTACGATCTGGTTCCCGACCGTGTGGACCGGGCTCAGCGAGGTCATGGGCTCCTGGAAGACCATCGCGATCTCGCGCCCGCGGATGCTCCTGATCTCCCTGCCCTTCGGGTCCATGGCCGCGAGGTCGACGACGGCGCCGTCGTCGCGCCGGAAGAGGACCTCCCCGGCGACGACCTTGCCGGGCGGCGGGACGGTCTGCATGATCGAGCGGGCGGTAAGCGACTTGCCGCAGCCCGACTCGCCCACGACGCACACCGTCTTCCCCGCCGGGACCGTGAAGTCGACGCCGTCCACCGCGCGCACGACGCCCTCGGGGGTGAAGACGTGCGTCCTGAGGCCGCTGACCTCGAGGATCGCGCCGCCCGGCATGGTCGGGACGCTCACGTGCCGTACGGGTCGGCCGCGTCGCGCAGGCCGTCCCCGAGGAAGTTGAGCGCGAGCACGGCGACGACGACGGCGACGCCGGGCCAGAACAGCCACGGCGCGGTCGCCACGGAGCGGACGTTCTGCGCCTCCTGGAGCTGCACGCCCCAGCTCACCACCGGCGAGCGGAGGCCGATGCCGAGGAAGCTCAGCGAGGTCTCGGCCAGGATCATGGCGGGGATCGCCAGGGTCACCGAGGCGATGATGTGGCTGGTGAACGAGGGCATCATGTGCCGCAGGATGATGCGACCCTCGCTGACGCCGTCGAGGCGGGCGGCGGTGACGAAGTCTTCGGTCTTAAGGGCGAAGAAGCGGCCCCTGACCTCGCGGGCGAGCCCCGTCCAGCCGATCAGCGAGAGCAGGAGCGTGATCACGAAGTAGACGCGCAGCGGCGGCCAATCCAGCGGGATGGCGGCCGCCAGTCCCATCCACAGCGGGATCGTGGGGATCGACCTGAGGAACTCGATGACGCGCTGGATGACGGTGTCGGCGGCGCCGCCGAAGTAGCCGGAGACGCCGCCCAGCACCATCCCGAGGAGCAGGCTGAGCGCCACGCCGACGAGGCCTATCGACATGGAGACGCGCGCCCCGTGGATCGTGCGGCTCAGCACGTCGCGGCCCAGCCTGTCGGCGCCCAGCAGGTACATGGGCTGCGAGGGGTCGACGGGGCCGATGAGGTGCCTGTCCCAGGGGATCAGGCCGAAGAGCTCGTACGGCTCGCCGCGGGCGAAGAGCCTCACCGGCACGACCTGGTCGGGGTCGACGACGAACGTGCGCCGGAACGCCTCGCGGTCGATCTGCACGTCGTACCCGTAGACGTAGAGCCCGGCCGGCTTCCCCTCCTCCGCCCTGAGCCGGAGGTGGAGCGTCTGCGGCGGCGCGTAGGTGTAGCGCGAGTTCACCGCGGTCGGGGGCCACGGGGCCAGGAACTCGGCGAGGAGGGCCACGAGGTAGATGGCCGCCGTGACGATGGCGCCGGCGACCGCGAGCTTGTGCCGGCGGAACCGCCACCACACCAGACGCCAGTAGCCGGCCACCTCCAGCGGCCTGTCGCCGGCCGGGTCGGGCAGCGCGCGGGTCAGGGTCGCGTCAGCCACGTCAGCGGTACCTGATCCTCGGGTCGAGCCAGGCGAGCAGGAGGTCCGAGACGAACGTGCCGACGACAGTGAGCACGCTGAGCATCATGATGAAGCTGCCGGCGAGGTACATGTCCTGCGAGTCGAGCGCCCTCAGGAGCAGGGGGCCGGTGGTGGGCAGGCTGAGGACGATCGCCACGATCGCCTCGCCCGACACCAGGCTGGGCAGCACCCAGCCGACCGTGCTGACGAACGGGTTGAGCGCCACCCTCACCGGGTACTTCACCAGCAGCCGACCCTCGGGCAGCCCCTTGGCGCGGGCCGTCTCCACGTAGGGCTTGTGGAGCTCGTCGAGCAGGTTCGCGCGCATGATGCGGATCAGGCTGGCCGTGCCGGACGTGCCTATCACGACCATGGGCACCCAGAGGTGCGCCAGGAGGTCCCTGACCTTCGCCAGGCTCCAGGGAGCGTCGACGAACTGCGGCGAGAACAGGCCCCCGACGCTCTGGTTGAAGAACTTGAAGGCCACGTACATGAGCACCAGGGCCAGCAGGAAGTTCGGGATCGCCAGGCCGATGAAGCCGAGGAACGTGGCCACGTAGTCGCCGATCGAGTACTTGCGCACGGCCGAGAAGACGCCGGTGGGCAGGGAGATCGCCCAGGTGAAGACGAGCGTGCTGAGGGAGAGCACGAAGGTCAGGCCGAGGCGCTGCCATATGAGCTGGCTCACGGGCCTGTTCCACTCGAACGAGTGGCCGAAGTCGCCGCGCAGCACGATGCCCGAGACCCACTTCCAGTACTGCACCCAGACGGGCTGGTCGAGCCCGTACCTCTCCCTCAGGGCGATGAGCCGCGCGCTGTCCACCTGGTCCCCCTGGGCGGCCAGGTTCGCGACGAGCGTGCTCAGGTAGTCGCCCGGCGGCAGCTGGATGATGAAGAACGACACCACCGAGATCGCGAGCAGCGTCGGGATCATGTACAGCAGCCGGCGGACGAAGTACGCGAGCATCTCTCAAGCTACCGGGGGTCGACCATGGCCGTGGGCCGGCAGGAACGGAGGCGAGCGCGACCCGGCATGCCCCTGGGTCGCGCTCGCCTCGCTGCTCAGTTCGCCGGTTCGATGAAGTACTGCTCGGGCATCGTGGGCGCGGGGTTCGGGTAGAGCCCCGCCTGCGGCATCGCCTCCGGCACGTTGTGGAAGTTGTTCTTGACGATGCCGTAGCCCGGCGGGAGCGTCCCGATGCCGATGTGGTAGAACTGCTCCTTCGCGATCTCGAGGATCTCCGTCATCAGCCTGAGCTGCTCGTCCGGGTCGGCGGTCGCCTGCACCTGGTCGTACAGCTCCATCTGCCGCTTGACGTCGGCCGGCGGCTCCTCGGCCGGCTCGGCGCCCTGGTACCAGTTCGACCAGTACGGGGCGAACTTCGAGTAGATGCTGTACGGGAAGTAGCTGTAAGGCCCCATCAGCGCGTCCATGTAGAGGCCGCCCTCGCCGCCCCAGACCATCGCGTCCTGCTCGCCGGCCTGCATGCGCTCCCACACGAGCGCGCGGTCGGCGACGAGCACCTGCATGTCGATGCCCACCTCGGCCAGGTCCTCGCGGATGAGCTCGATGGCGTCGACCCACTGCTGGATCGCCGAGGTGACCTCGATGGTGAAGCTGATGCGCTGGCCGTCCGGCCCCAGGCGGTAGCCCTCGGAGTCGCGCTCGGTGTAGCCCGCGCGGTCGAGGTACTCGTTGGCGAGCTCGGGGTGGTACTCGGTGTACTGCTTCGCCAGCTCCTCGTCGTAGATGTTCGACTCGGCGCGCGGCGCCACCTGCGACGGCTCGCTGAGGCCCAGGTAGATGAGGTCGATGATCTCCTGGCGGTCGATGGCGTACGACAGGCCGATGCGGAAGTCCTTGTTCTGGAAGATCTCGCGCTTGACCGGGTCGTTGTCGTTGAGGTTGAGGAACAGGACCATGGCGTTGCCGCCGGCGGGGACGAGGTCGTAGAAGTGGTAGTCGCCCTCCTCCATGTTGTCGGCGAGGATCGCGCGGTTCGGGAGGGTGGCGATGTGGCGGTCGTACATGTCGATCTCGCCGTTGAGCGCCTGGAGCAGCAGCACCTCGGCGTCCTCGTAGATGTTGTAGACGAGCTCGTCGATGTAGGGGAGCTGGTTGCCCTCGGTGTCCACCTTCCAGTAGTACGGGTTCCGCTCGGCGACGACCCTGGTGCCGGCCCCGTAGGGCGTCGTCAGGCGCCAGGCGTAGAGGACGGGCTTGTCGGCGTTGCTGAAGGTGTGGATGTCGGCCTTGTTCTGGAAGAGCTGCACCCAGTCGGCCGCGCCCGCCTGCTGCACCAGCTCGTCGAGGTTCGTCGTGTTGTAGCTGGCGTGGAACTGCTCCATGTAGTGGCGCGGGTAGAGCGTGACGACGGCGTTGTCGGGCAGCGCCAGGTTGTTGAGGAACAGCCCGTTGGGCGCGGCGAACCTGAAGACCACCGTGTACTCGTCGGGAGCCTCGACGACGACCGGCTCGCCGCCGGACAGCAGCCAGGTGGGCACGGCGGGCGTGAGCTCCTCGTTGAGGAGCACGTCCTCGTACCAGAACATGATGTCGGCGGAGGTGAAGGGCTCGCCGTCCGACCACTTCATGCCGCGGCGCAGGTGGAAGACGAACTCGGTGGAGTCCTCGTTCACCTCGTACGACTCGGCGATGTTCGGCACCACTCCGGTCCAGTCGACGTTCCAGTTCACGAGGTTCTCGTAGGCCATGGTGCGGATGAGCCACGGGGTGTCGGCGCCGCCGACGAGGCCCATGCGCCAGGTGCCGCCGTAGGTGCCGATCCTCTCGATGGGCTCGATGACGCGCGGGCTCTCGGGCAGCCGCTCCTCGACGGGCGGCAGCTCGCCGGACTCGACCAGCGCGGCGAGCGACGGCGCCTCGTGATAGGTGGGCTGCGCTACGGCTACCGTGACGACGGAGGCCGCCACCGCCAGTACCGCGCCTGCCAACCACCTCGCTGCCGCCGTTGCTGGCCCCGGGCCTCCGAGGCGAACCGATCGTGCTGCAGTCATGCGCGGGCTCCTTTCACCGGCGAGGCCTTCGTACGGTGCGCCGGTCACGGGTACGTCTGGGTCGCTGCGGTGCTGGACGGCGCTCGTGCCGGACGCGCGCGAGCGCCTGGGCGACGCCGTGGGCGCGGTCGGGTCCGCGGCGCGCAGGTGACCATCCTGTCTACCTGTATTACAATCGACCGTATGACCGAATGGTAGCGGAGCCCCGTTGCACTGTCAACACCGCGCCCCGCGACGAACGTCGCCTGCGACGCGAGTAACGGGAGCAGCGCTGCCCGGGGAGGGGCGCGAAGCGATGGACCCCCAGCGGCCGGGGATCTTCTGGACGTGGCAGGACCGGCAGGTCGAGGACGAGACGGCCGTGGCGGACGCGCTTGGCGACATCGCCTCCCGCGGCTTCGGGACGGTGCTGGTACAGCCCCGCGGCTGCCGCTACGCGCCCGACGACCGCGCGTTCGTCGCGTCCGCGGCGTCCGCCAGCCGGCGCGCGCGGGACCTGGGTCTCGCGTTCTGGCTGCACCTCGACCCGCGCTCGCTGGCGAGCTCGCTCGTGCGCGCCACCGGCGAGTCGGCCGAGTACCTCGTCGTCGCGGGGACCGGCGAGCGGCCTACCCAGGAGGCTCCCGACGGGCGCTGGCTCGACGCCGAGGCCCCGCTCCGCGAGGACGGGACCTTCGACGTGCGCATCGACCACCCGCGCACGCGCCCCTACCACGTCCACTCCGACGGGGCGCTGGCGCTGAGGCCGCTGCGCCTCGAGCGCTGCCTCGCGTACAGGCGGGACGCCGCCGGACGGGTCGTCGTCGCCTCCGTCACCGACGTGACCGCATCGGCGCGCCTGTTCGTCAACGAGCTGACCGGCTACGTCGAGGTGTTCGGGCGGTGGGAGGCGAGCGCGAGGGCCGGGGACTGGCGGGTCCTCGCCCTCGTGGCGTTCGCCAGCAATTACCCGGACCTCGCGGGGGCGAGGACCAGGGAGTACCTCGGCGAGGTGCTCGACCGCTACGTCGCCGCGGGCGCCGTCCTGGACGGTCTGTGGTGGGACGAGCCCGGCTACTGCACGAGCTTCGACAGGACCTTCCCCGTGGACAGGGGCCGGCTCCCCTGGGGGGCGAGCCTCGCCGCGCTCCACCGCCAGCGCACGGGCCGCGAGGCGCTCGACGACGTCCTCTACCTGCTCGCCGACACCGACGACGGGCTCGCGGGCGCCAGGCGCGAGGCCTACTACCGCAGCGTCCAGGAGGCTGTGCTGAGCGCCCAGGCCGACCTCCTCGACCGGGCGCGCCGGCGGCTGGGACCGCACGTCCGCATGGGCGCGCACCACACGTGGCACCAGAACGCCGACGACGCGATCAACGGCTCGCTCGACTGGTGGCGCGGCGCCGCGGTCCTGGGCGCCGGCTTCACCGACGTCGGCGACGCCGACAGCGTCGACGACGAGCGACAGATGGCCGAGGTCACGGCGATGGCGGCGCTGGCCGTCGCCCTGGGACGGCGCACGGCGAGCCGGGAGGCGTACTGCAACCTGTGGGGCGTGGACTACGGCGGGGACGCGGCGGTGCCTGGCGAGGTCCTCGACTGGTGGGTGGACCTGCAGGCGACGCTGGGGACGAACTGGCTGGCCCACACCTACGGCCCCACCGGCTACTTCGAGCGCCCGCCAGCCTGGGGCCCCGGCTACCCCGACCACCCGACGTGGGAGACGATGCCGGACGCCACCGCCAGGCTCGCGCGGGCGCTGGAGCTGGCCGAGGGCCGGCTGCCGAGCGCCGACGTCGCCGTCGTCTACCCCCTCGGCGCGCTGTACCGGCTCGGCTCGGAGCGCGCGAACCCGCTGGCGACGGGCGCGCACGACCTCGTGGCCGCCTTGCTGCGGGCCGGCTTCGAGGTCGACGTCGTCTCGCCCGAGGCGCTGAGGTCCGAGCCGGTGGACAGGTACGCCGCCGTGGTCTACCTGCACCCGTTCGGGGCGAAGCCAGCCGACCTGGAGGACCTCGCGCGCCGCAGGCGCGCCGGGGCGTCCGTGGCCGCCGCCGGCCTCGCGCCCGCCGCGGGCGCCGGCTACGCGGGGCCGGAGGAGTGGGCGGCGGAGCTCGGGGACCTCGTCGCGAGCGACGTCTCCGCGGCGTCCGCCGGCGCCGTCGCGTCCGCGCTCGCCCCCCACCGCCCGTGGCGGCTGCCGCGCGGGGCCCTGGCCACCCGCACGCCGCTGGCGGACGGCGGCGTCCTGCTCAGGCTGTGCCCGGCGCGCTTCGGCGTCCCGTTCGCGGGACGGCTCGAGGCGGGCGGTCTCGCCCTCGAGGCCGAGGCGTGCCGCGGGCTGCTGGCCGTCCGCCTGGGCGCCACGGGCGAGGTGAAGGAGTCGCTCGCCCCCGACGGCGTCCGCTGGCGCGTCGAGGCGCTGGAACCGGGCCCCGGGGGCGGCGCGTGAGGGTAGGGGTCATCGGGATATGCGGCTTCGGGCGCTTCCACGCCGAGGCGTTCGCGGAGCTGGGCTGGACGGTCGCGGCCGGCGCCGACAGGTCCCCCGAGCTGGCGTCCGTCGCCGCGCGCTTCGGGGCCGAGCCCCATCGCGACTACCGCGACCTGCTGGCGCGCGGCGACCTCGACGCCGTCACCGTCAGCCTGCCTCCCCGCCTGCACCCCGCGGTCGTGACGGCTTCCCTGGAGGCCGGCCTGCCCGTGCTCTGCGAGAAGCCCGTGGCCCCCTCGGCGGCGGAGGCCGGGGCCCTGCTCGCCGCCGTCGGCGCCGACGCTCCCGTCGCCGTCGGCTTCGTGCTCCGCTACCACCCCGCCTACCGCCGCCTGCGGGAGCTGGTCCGCGGCGGCGAGCTCGGCAGGGTGAGGGCGGTGCTGGCGCGCAAGTGCTGGCCGACGAGCACGCCGTGGCGGCTCGAGGAGGGCGGCGGGGCGGTGTTCGTGAAGGACATCCACTACTTCGACCTCGTGCCCTGGCTGCTGGGGAGCGATCCGGAAGGCGTCTGCGCCTACGGCGGCTCCTTCTACCACCGCGGCCAGGTCGAGGACAGCTACCAGCTGCTGATGAGCTTCCCCGGCGGCGCGACGTTCCACCTCGACAGCGCCTGGTGGACGCTGCCCTCGTCCGTCAACAGCTTCGAGGTCGTGGGAGACCGGGCGCGCGCGGTCGTCGAGGGCGACGACCTCCGCGTGGAGGGCGAGGTCGCCAGGACCGAGCGGCCCGAGGGGGAGAGCATGGTGCTGGCCGAGGTCCGCGCGTTCGCCGACTGGCTCGCCGGCGGGGGGCCGCGGCCGCCAGGGCTCGAGGAGGCCGTCAGGGCCAGCCGCCTGGCGCAGCGTGTCGTCGACCAGCTCCGCTAGCCGGACCCCGCCGTCCGCGGGCTCGCGAGCCCTCCTGAGGCACCGCTCCGCGCGCAGGGCCCTCGACCGGGAGCCCACCCAGGACCCTCGACCGATAGCCCGCCCGGGCGCCTCGGCCTCAGGTGCTTGACCAGGGCCTTATGACGATGGCCCCGTCCTTCAGGAGCGCGACCTCGGGGCCGCGTCCGTTCGCCTCGTCGTGGCCGGCGGCCTGCGCCACGGCACCGCCGATGCGGAGCTGGGGGCTCAAGATGCGCTCGGCCCAGATC
>DASVDQ010000108.1 GCA_036381035.1 Trueperaceae bacterium
CTCGCGCTCCTGCAGGCGCGGGAAGAGACGGTAGACGAGCTCGCGGTTCCTGGCGGCGAGGGGGCGGGCGTGCGGCAGGTAGTCGGCTCCGGCGGCGAGGTTCTCGGCCACCGTCATCAGCCGGAAGAGCTGCCTGCCCTCCGGCACGTGCCCCACGCCCGCCCGCACGATGCGCGCGGGGGAGAGGCCCCGCAGGCGCTGGCGGCCGAACGCCGACACCTCGCCCGCGCGCACCGGCACCAGGCCGGTGATCGCCCGCAGCAGCGTGGTCTTGCCGGCGCCGTTGGCGCCGATGATCGTGACGAGCTCGCCCTCGTCGGCGTGGAGGTCGACGTCCCAGAGCACCGTGATCTTGCCGTAGCCGGCGCGCAGGCCGCGCACCTCGAGAGCCCGCGCCACCTACGCCTCCTCCGGTTCCGGCTCGCCCAGGTAGGCGCGGACGACGCGCTCGTCGGCGGTGACCTCGGCGTAGGTGCCGCGCGCCAGCTCGCGTCCGTGGTCCATGACCAGCACGCGGTCCGCCAGGTCGCGCACGACGGGCATGACGTGCTCGATGAACACGACGGTCACCCCGTCGTCGCGCAAGCCCTTGACCAGCTCGACGGCCTGCCGCGCCTCGGCGGGCCTGAGGCCCGCCATCACCTCGTCGAGCAGGAGCACCTTCGGGTCCGTGGCCAGGGCGCGGGCGATCTCGAGGCGCTTCTCCTGCAGCAGGTTGAGGTCCTCGGCGGGCGTGTCGCGCAGGTCGGAGAGGCCCGTGCGCTCCAGCGCGCTCTCCACGCGACGCCCCGCGTCGGCCGCCGAGGCGCCGGGCACGCCGAACAGGGCGCCGACCATCAGGTTCTCCTCGACCGTCATCTCCGGGAACGGCTGGACGACCTGGAAGGCGCGTCCGAGACCCAGGTGGCAGCGGCGGTAGGTGGGCAGCCGCGTGACGTCGACGCCGCCCAGGTAGACGCGGCCGGCGCTGGGCTCGAGCAGGCCGGAGAGCAGGTTCAGCGTCGTGGTCTTGCCGGCCCCGTTGGGCCCGATGATCGCGAAGACCTCGCCCGGCTCGACGGCGAACGACAGGTCCTGGACGGCCGCCAGGCCGCCGAAGCTCCGCCCCAGGCCCTCGGCCCTGAGGATGGGCTCAGGCATGAGCGTCTCCCGCGAGCATGGGCTCAGGCATGGCCGCCTCCTGCGCGGACCGGCTCAGGCATCGGCGCCTCCCACGGGCTCGGGACGCGTGGCCTCCGCTCGTGCCCGCGCGCGACCGCGCCGCGCCAGCCCCCGGAACAGGCCCACGAGGCCCCGCGGCATGAACAAGATCGACACGACGAGCACGACGCCGTAGGCGACGAGGTAGCCGTCGGAGAGCGTGCGCTTCAGGGTCTCCTCGACGCCGGAGAGGACCAGCGCGGCGAGGATCGGGCCGACCGTCGTGTAGAGGCCGCCGAAGATCGGCGTGACGAGCGCGAGCACGGTCGTGTGGACCGAGAACGTGGCGTCGGGGTTCACGCTCCCGAAGCGATGCGCCTCGATGGCGCCGAGCATCCCGACCACCGCGGACGAGATGACGAAGGCCGCGAGCTTCGTCCGCGCCGGGTTCACGCCCATCACGCCGGCCACGAACTCGTTCGTGCGCACGGCGGTGAAGGCGTGGCGCAGCCGCGAGCGCTGGACCAGCACCGACACGACGATGGCCAGGGCGAGCAGCCCGAGGTAGACGAGGAAGTAGCCGCGGTTGCGCAGGAAGGCGACCTCCCAGCGCTCCATCGCGCCGGCCACGAACTCCGGGCGGAACAGCGGCGGGAGGTTCGTGCCCACCGAGCCGCCGGCGATCGCGAAAGGCAGCGACTTCACCACCGTCTTGAGGACCTCGGCGAAGGCCAGGGTGGCGATCGCGAAGTAGATGCCGTAGAGGCGCAGCGTGGCCGCGCCGAGGCCGAGGGCCAGCACGGCCGCGACCGCGCCGGCCAGGGGGATGCCCAGCCACAGCGGCGCGCCCGTGAGCTTGAGGAGCACGGCGGCGGTGTAGGCGCCGGCGCCGTAGAACGCGGCGTGCGCCAGCGAGAGCTGGCCCGTGCGGGCGACGAGGTCCCAGCTCAGGGCCAGCACGGCCAGGCCTATCGCCCTGATGCCGAGGGCCAGGTAGCTCACCGACGCCTGGCCGTAGGCCGCGCGTAGGACCGCGGGCAGCGCGGCCAGCAGCGCGACGAAGGCGGCGGCCGCCAGCAGGTCGAGCCACGGCCCGCGACGCCTCACCGGCGCCTCCCCGGGCGGCCGCGGCGCCTCACGTCCTCCTCCACGACCGGTAGACGAGGGTGCCGAGGATGAGCGCGAAGAACACGGCGTTGCGCAGCGAGTCGCCGTTGGGGACGAGCGTCGCGACCAGCGACTCGGCCAGAGCCACGACGATCGCCGCCGAGACGATGCCCCTGACGTTGCCGAGCCCCGCCAGGACGACGATCGCGAACGCCTTGAGCGTGTAGGCCAGGCCGACCGTCGGCGTGGGCGACTGGATCACAGCGATCATCACGCCGCCGATGCCGGCGAGCAGCGCGGAGAGCCCGAAGGCGACGAGGTAGACGCGGTTCACCTCGAGCCCCACCAGCCCGGCACCCACGCGGTTCTGGGCCACGGCGCGCATCGCCCGCCCCAGCGGCGTGCGGGCGAGCACGACGTAGAGGCCGGCGACCAGCAGGACCGAGATCGCGAAGCTGCCCAGCGGCACGAGCCCCACGCTGACGTCGCCGACCTGGAGGCCCATGGCTCGGTACGGCACGCCGCCTATCGAGCGCGGGTCGCCGCCCCAGATCATCAACGCGAGGTTCTGCAGGACGATCCCGATGCCGAACGTCAGCAGCATCTGGTTCAGCTCGGGAGCCTTGAGGACGAAGCGGATCGTGGAGGCGTAGAGGGCGGCGCCTATCAGGAACAGGACCGGCGCCACGAACAAGATAGAGAGCAGCGGGTCGAAGCCGAAGCTCACGAACAGCTGGTAGGCGAGGAACGCCCCGACCATGAAGAACTCGCCGTGGGCGAAGTTCACGATGCCGATGACGCCGATCGCCAGCGCCAGGCCCACGGCCACCAGGGCGTAGAGGCCCGCGGCGAGCACGCCGGAGACGAGCGCTTGGGGCAGGAGGGTGAGGTCCACTCAGGTCACGGGGGAGGGGGCGCCCCCACGCCCCCTCCGGTCTCGAGGCTCCTCGGGCCGGTCCCCCAGCTCAACGGCAGGCCGCCAGCGGCGCCGTGGCGCGGTCGGCGGGCCAGACGATCTCGCGCCGGCCGTCCTGGAACTGGAAGACGAGCCACATGTCGGAGCCGAAGCCCTGGTGCTTGGCCTGCACCGACGGCTTGAATCTCCACTCGCCCATCGGCGAGCGGAAGGTCCCCGCCTCGAGCTGCGCGATGACCGCGGCCTGGTCGGTGGTGCCGGCGGCGTTGATCGCGTCGGCGTAGCTCCAGAGCTGCGCGTAGGCGAGGGCGGCCATGTAGTTGTCGGGGTCGGCGCCGTGCATCGCCCGGTAGGCGTTCGCGAACGCGACGGCCTCGGGGTTGGGCAGGTTCGGCAGGTAGCCGATGAGGCCCATCACGCACTCCATCTCGGGTGCCGTGTCGATGCCGGTGGGCCAGCCGGGAGGCGCCCCGAAGACGTAGGCGGGCGCCACGCCGAGCTCCTTGAGCTGGCTGGAGAGAGGCTGCGCGTCGGAGTCGTAGCCGATCCAGTACAGCATGTCGGGGTTCGCGGCGCCGACCTTGCTGAGGGCGGCGCGGAAGTCGCCGGTGCCGCCGGCCAGGGTCGAGGTGAACGCCTCGTTCAGCACGACGTCGATGCCCATCGCCTCGACGCCCGCCTCCAGGCCGGCCGCGCCGGGCGTGCCGAACGCGCCGTCCTCGTGCAGCACGGCCACGCTGGAGACGCCGAGGTCCCCGAGGAAGCCGAACGTCGCCTCGACGTTCTGGTAGTCCCACGGGTGGACGTGGAAGAACCAGTCCTCCTGGCCGATGAGCTCCTCGATGCCGTCGAAGTCGTCGTTGCCGATGCCGGACGACGCGCCGCCGATCCACGACACGATCGGCTGGAAGGTGCGGAACGACTCGATGAGCGCGAGCGTCACGCCCGACGAGTAGCCGCCGGCGATGAACTCCACACCGTCCTCGGTCATCAGCTTCTCGAAGGCGGCGACCGCGGTGGCCGGGTCGGCCCTCGTGTCCTCGACGATCAGCTCCAGCGGCTGGCCGAGGACGCCGCCGGCGGCGTTGATCTCCTCGAGCGCGAGCTGGAAGCCGCGGAGCTGCGCCTGGCCGGTGCCGGCGGCGGCGCCGGTGAGCGGCGACAGCACGCCGATCCTGACCTGGGCGAAGCCCAGGCCGACCAGGCTTAGTAGGGCGATTGCCAAAGCTCTCTTCATCTCTCCTCCTACGGGCTAGACGTGCGTGTGTCCGGTCGCTGCCACGGCTCTCAGCTCATGCCTGCCCCCCAGTCCCGCGCGCGTGCCCCTCGCGGCCGGGCGGGCGAGCCTCGGGTCCGGGGGAGGCGTCCGGCGCCGCCAGCTCGGCGAGCCGCGTCTTGAGGACCTTGCCGGCGCCGCTCTTAGGCAGCTCGGCGAGGAAGGCGATGCGCTTGGGCACCTTGTAGCGGGCGAGGCGCGGCGCGAGGAACTCCCTGAGCTGGTCCGCGGTGAGGTCGCGCCCCGGCTTGAGTACGACGCAGGCGAGCCCGACCTCGCCCCAGCGCTCGTCCGGCACGCCCACGACCGCGCACTCGGCCACGGCGTCGTGGTCGTAGATCGCGGCCTCCACCTCGGCCGGGTAGACGTTCTCGCCGCCCGAGATGAACATCTCCTTGCGGCGACCGACGATGTTGAACACGCCCTCGTCGTCGACGACGGCGAGGTCGCCCGTCCACAGCCAGCCGTCCCTGAGCGCCTCGCGGGTCGCCTCCTCGCGCTCGAAGTAGCCGGCGAAGACGTGCGGCCCGCGGAGCGTGAGCTCACCGGTCTCGTTCGGCTCGCAGGGGGTGCCGTCGGGGCGGCGGACGACGGCCTCGCCGTGGAGCATCGGCTTGCCGACGGAGTGCGGCTTCCTGTCGGCCACCTCCTGCGTGGTCGCGAAGCAGTTCACGCCGGCCTCGGTGAGGCCGTAGCCCTGGCGCATCGGCACGCCGCGGCGCGTGAACGCCGCGCGCACCGGCTCGGGGCAGGGCGCGCCGCCGGAGATGGCCCAGCGCACGCCGCCGAGGTCGGCGCCGGCGAACGACGCGCAGCTGGCGACCATCTGGTACATCGTCGGCACGAGGAAGAGGATCGTCGCGCCGGCCTCCGCGACGAGGCGGAGGTACTCGTCGGGGTCGAACGTGGGCTGCAGCACGACGCGCCCGCCGAGGTGGAAGAGCGGCACCGTGAACGCGTTCAGGGCCGCGTGGTAGCAGGGCGTGGCCTGGATCACGCAGTCGTCGGCGCGGAGCTGCCAGCTCATGACCGTGTTGACGGCGTTGTAGAAGCCCTGCCTGTACGGCAGCATCGCGCCCTTCGGCAGGCCCGTGGTCCCGCCGGTGAGGAGGATCATCTGCACGTCCTCCGGCCCGACGACGGGCTCGCCGCCGCGGGGCGCGGGCGCGGCGGCGCGCAGGCGGTCCTCGTGCTCGTCCAGGTGCCAGGCCGTGAGGCCCGTGGCCGACGCCTTGTCCGCGTTCGCCTCGTCGTGCATGACGAGGGCGGGCCTGAGGTAGGCGGCGAGCTCGCGCTGCTCCCGCTCGGCCAGGCGCACGTTGAGGGGCGCGTAGACCGCCCCGGTCTTCGCCGTCGCCAGCAGCAGGTCGATGTGCGCGACGTGGTTCGCGGCGAGGATCGCCACCCTTTCGCCCTTCTCGACGCCGGCCTCGCGCAGGGCCGCGGCGAGGCGCTCGGCCCTGTCGTTCAGCTCGGCGTAGGTGAGCCAGCGCCCCCGCCACAGCAGGGCCGGCGCGTCGGGCGTGAGCTCGGCCCGCTTGGCCGCGACGTCGAGGATCACGGCGCCACCTCCCTGGCGGGCCGCGCCTCGCCGCCCCAGCGCAGGCAGATCGCGTTCCACACGTAGCCGACGCCGGCCGCCACGAGCACGACCAGGTCGCCGGCCGCGAGCCTGCCCTCCCGGCGGGCGAGCTCGAGCGAGAGCGCCTGGTCGACCTGACCGATGTGGCCGTAGTCGCTGAGGTAGATGGACCTCTCCAGCGGCAGGCCGAGGCGCGAGAGCAGCGCCTCGTGCGCCGAGCGCTTGACGTGCAGCATGGCCACGTAGGCGACGTCCTCCAAGCGGGCGCCGGACCGGCGCACCGCGTCCTCGATCACGCCCACGAAGTTGTCCATGCTCTTGGCCTCGAGCCGCTCCCTCATGCCGGAAGGGTCCGTCACCTGCAGGCGGAACCTGGAGGCGTTCCCGGCCGTCACCGGCTCCACCGTGCCCCCCACGGGCACCAGCACGTCGAGCGAGAAGCTGCCGTCGGTGCGGAAGGACGAGCCGAGCAGCTCGTGCCCGCGGCCCCGCTGCACGACGAAGGCCGCGGCGCCGGCGCCGAGGTTGTACATGAACCGCACGTGCGGGTCGGAGAGGTCCACGAGGTCGCCGTTGCGGTAGCCGCCGGCGACGAGCACGGTGTCGACGCCCTCGTCGGCGAGGATCGTGTCGCGCGCCTGCTTCAGCGCCAGCACGGCGGTGCCGCACTTCTGCCCGACGTCGTAGGCGTAGGCGTTCACCGCGCCGACGTCGTGCGCGAGCTTGATGCCCGCGGTCCAGACCGGGTACTCCTTGTACTCCTCGGTGATGGAGACGACGACGTCGACGTCCTCGGGCCGCACCCCCGCGTCGGCGAGTGCGGCCCGCGCGGCCCTCACGCCCATGGCGGTCGGGTGGTCGTCGGGCCCCGGCACCACGCGGTGGGCGATGCCGAGCTTCTCGCGGACCACCCACTCGGGCAGGTCGGCGGCGGCCGCCAGCTCGGCTGCGCTCATGCGGCCGGCGGGCAGGTAGGTGCCTATGCCCGTGACTCCGGGACCGCGCGCGCTCATGCGTCTCCCGCGCGGGCGGTCCGGCGCCTCCGGCGCGGCCGTTCGGTCCCGTCCCCACGGCGGCCCGCCGGTGCCGGCCCCGCGGCTTCGTCACCGCGGCTGGTGCCGGCGCCCGCGGAAGGCCCCCCGTCGCCCCGCGCCCTGCCGTCCGGCGCCAGCCCCGCGCTGATGAACGCGAACACGGTGTCCATGACCTCGTCGGGCGGCGGGCGACGCTCCCAGATGGGGAAGCGGAGGCCCAGGAAGTGCGCGACGCCCATGAGCGCCCAGGCGAGCGCCGCCGGGTCCCCAGCGCGCACCTCCCCCCGTCCCTGGGCCCGGGAGAGGTTGACGGCGTAGGCGTCGGCGAGGGTCTGGTAGTACTCGCGGTAGGCCGACTCCTCGACGAACTGCGATTCCATGACGACCTTGTAGAGGTTCTGGTGCTCGAGCGAGAACGCCACGAAAGCGCGGAAGCCGAGGCGCTCGGCCTCGAGCCTGTCCGCGGCGCCGCTAGTGGCCCGCGCCAGGGCGGCCCTGAGGCTGTGGCCCATGTGCCGCACGAGCTCCACGAGGGCGTCCTTCTTGCTGCGGAAGTAGAGGTAGAAGGTGCCCTGCGCCACGCCGGCGCGGCGCGTGATGGCCGCCACCGAGGTGGCGGCGTAGCCGTTCTCGCCGATCTCCGCCTCGGCCGCCTCCAGGAGCCTGCGTCTCGTGGCCTCGCCCCGAGCCGTGCTCGGGACCGGTAGCTCGCTCATCGTCCTCGTCCCGCCGCCGCGTCCGGCCTGGCGCCGGACCTGACGGCCGAATCAGGTGTCAGGTTGCCAGGAGACTAAGGAGCGCGGGCGGGGGGTGTCAAGGGGCCCGCTGGAGGGGTAGGAGACCGCGCCTGCGGGCGCCCGCCGGAACGCCAGCGGTGAGGACAGTCCACCGCGTTGACTTCTAATCCTGGCTTCCCTATCTTGGGTTCCTTACGTCGTAGAAAGGCCGCTTGCGCCGTTACGTCCCCTCGCATCCGATGGACTCCTGACTCTGTCCGCGGCGAACGACGGGTGAGGACGAGATGGTCTCGATCTGGCGGGCGCTCGTGGTCGCAGGAAGCCTTCTCGTGGTCTCGTCCACGACCGGAGGAGGGAGCCGGCTCGAGGTGGCCGGTCGCGTGGACCATGGTCGCTACCCGCCCTCGGGCGACCTCGTCGTCCCCGTCTCCATCCGAGACGGGGCTGGCGTCAGCACGTGTCTTGGGCAGTGCGCCGAGACGCGGGCCTCGCCGCTTGGCGCCAGCGCGGACGAGCCGCCGGCGGGCGATGACGCGGACGAGCCGCCGGCGGGCGACGACGCGCCCGCGGCGGAGGGCGTGAGCGAGGAGGACATGGCTGCCCTCGTGGCCGAGGGCGAGACGCTCTACCTGAGCAGGGCGCGTCCCACCCCATGTGCCGAGTGTCACGGCGAGCAGGGCGAGGGCACGCGAGCGCCCACCCTCATCGGCAGCAGGATCGTCGGGGACGGTGAGCGCTTCGTGCGCCGCCTGCTGTTCGGAGGGCAGCTCATGCCTGCCTTCGCAACTTTGACCGACAGGGAGATAGCGGCCGTGACGACCTACGTGCGCAACTCATGGGGGAACGAGTTCGGTCCTGTGACGGAGGAGGAGGTGAGTCGCCTGCGCTAGTCCGCTCGCATCTCCAACGCAAAGCAGTTCGGGCCTTCACAGGAGGTCGACCGATATGGTGCGGAACTGGCTACGCGCGATTCTTGCGGCGGCGTTGCTACTTGTATCCGTCGGTGTGGCGCAGAGCGCGGAGGAGCTCGAGAACCCGGACCCTGAGGACTGGCCGACCCTCGGCCGAACCCTCGACATGCAGCGGTACAGCCCGCTTGACCAGATCGACGCGGACAACGTAGGGCAACTGAGGGTCGTGTGGACGCGCGACCTCGACGTTCGAGGTCGACAGCAGGCTGCGCCCGTCGTGTACGACGGCGTGATGTACATCAACGGGATAGACAGCGAGGTGCTCGCGCTCGACGCCGCGACGGGCGAGCTGCTGTGGCGGTACGACGCGGCGCTCGACGAGAACTTCACCGGTTCGCCGCAGTTGCGGGGAAGCGTCGTCGTGTACGACGGGAAGGTGTTCTACGCGCGTCGCGACGCCTCCGTCGTGGCGCTCGATGCCGCAACGGGCGAGGAGCTGTGGCACTCGAGCGTGGGCAACGTGGCGTGGAACGAGCTGTTCTCGTCAGGACCGATATTCGCAGACGGGAAGATCATCGTCGGGCCGGCCGGAGCCGATGCGGGCGGCAACCCCGGCAGGATCCTCGCCTTGAACCCTGAGGACGGTGAGATCCTGTGGACGTTCAACATCATCCCTGGACCCGAGGACGCGGAGGCGTACGCGACCTGGAACACGCCACCGGACCCCGAACGTGGGATAGGCGGCGGCTCGGCCTGGACCCCGGGAGCGTACGATCCGGTCACCAGGACGGTCATCTACGGCACCGGACAGCCGAACCCGTGGGACCGCATCGATGAGCGCCGAGGGCAGGACGAAGGCGCTCCGTCGGCGGACCTCTACACCGCGAGCTGGGTGGCCCTAGACGTCGACACCGGGGAGCTCAAGTGGTACCACCAGGTGATCCCCGGCGATGAGTGGGACGGCGACATGCATCCGACGCCGGTGATCGCCGACGTCGAGATCGGCGGCGAGCCACGCAGGGTCGCGATCCTGGCCACGACCACTGGGTACGTGGTCATCCTGGACGTCGCCACGGGCGAGTACATCGACTCCATCCAGTACCACGAGGACCCGCAGCTGCACTTGGGCTACGAGGAGGATGGCACGCCCATAATCAACGACGACCTCCGCATCACGGAGGACGGCGGGACCGTCTCGATCTGCGGCCGCAGGTCGACGACGTACAACAGCGCTGCGTACAGCCCACAGACCGGCCTGTACTACCGAGCGCACACGAACGACTGCTACAACTACACCCTGTACACACTCCCCGACGATTGGGAGCGTGGTCAGTCGGCGACGAACTTCGAGCTCCAGTTCCTGCCCGACACGTTCGACGCGCTCAGCGCACTCACCGCTTTCGACCCCAGGACCGGCGAGATCGTCTGGCAGTACGAGCACGGCTACCGGCATTGGGGAGGCGGCGCGCTCGCCACGGCAGGCGGTCTCGTCTTCAGCGCCTTCCCGGACCGCACCTTCCGCGCGTTCGACGCCGCCACGGGAGAGGTCCTGTGGGAGCAGGTCCTCCACGCGGGGATGGAGAGCGACCCCATCACCTACGCGGTCGATGGCGTCCAGTACGTGGCCCAGATCGCGGGTACCTCCGGAACGCAACCCCATCAGGAGGGTCTGCCGGACACGATCACGGGCTCTTCGGTCGTGTGGGTGTTCGCGTTGCCGCCGGAGTAGCCGCGCGGAGGCCGACCCGACGCAGGTCGCGCGCACCCGGTTCCGCTCGCGAGAGGCTCGAAGGTGGAGATGCGCGCCAGGCATCTCCACCTGCCTCACGGTCGCGGAGCGGGTCGAACCGTCCTGGGCCCGTGGCCCGTAGTTCCGGCCTGGTTCGACATCGGTCCAGCGACCGGGAGGCAAGGAGCGCGGAGGAGAAGATGCTCGACCGCCGCCGCAGCGACGAGGGGCAGGTGAGGTCTCACTCCCTCCCCACCGTGGTGGTCGCCCTGCTCACGGCGTCGCTGCTGGGCACCGCCCCCGCGCCCGGAGGCTGGGAGATGCGCGCCTGCGCTCATCCCAACGACTGGCCCTTCTCGAGCGTGGAGCGTCAGGGCTTCGAGAACCGGATCGCGGCCGTGCTGGCGGAGGAGCTCGGCGCGCGGCTCGAGCTCGTGTGGACGCCCACTGACTTCGAGACCCCGCAGACCCACCTCTGGACGGGCGCGTGCGACCTCATCCTGGGGATAGGGGGCGGCGGTGAGGACCTGCTCCACACGCTGCCCTACTACCGGGCCCCGTTCACGTTCGTGTACCGCGTCGACAGCAGCCTCGACATCACGTCGTTGGACGACCTGGTCGGAAGCGACCTGAGGATCGCGACCTACCCGGACAGCATCGTGGACCGAGTCCTGGGGGGCTATGGCCTGCGTGACCGCACCGTCTACTTCCCACCCGTGGAGATGGGCAACCGGCTGGACTTCGACACGCCCATCCTGGAAGCGGTCCTGGGTGGCGAGGTCGACGTCGGGATCGTGTACGGACCAGTGGCCGGCTACTACGCGGCCCATGAGACCGACGCACTGCGCGTGGTGGCGGTGTCGCCGGAGCTCGCCCCGCCCATGTCCCCGATGTTCCGAGAGGCGGTCATCGGCGTGAGGCCCGGTGACACGGCGTTCCGTGACCGGTTGAACAGGGCGCTGGCTGCTCGGTGGGAGGACATCCAAAGGGTACTGGACGAGTACGGCGTGCCGACCCTCGCGCTGCCCGCGCCGGCCGCGCTCGGGTCTCCGGCCGAGGACGTCCTCCGTGTCGGCGTCGTCTTGCCGCTCCCCACCGGAGCTGGTGAAGCGACCGACGTCATCGCCAACGCCGCTCGGATCGGCGCCCAGGTCGCGGAAGACCTCCTCGGCCGGGAAGCCGCGGAGCTCGGCTTCCAGCTGCAGGTCCTCATGGCCAGCGCTCCTGACGCGGACGCGTCGCGTCGCTCCGCGGAGCGGCTCGTAATGACCGATGACGTCGTCGCCCTGGTGGGTGGGGTCACGGACCAGTCGAGCGACGCCATCCGCGAGGTCGCGGAAGTCCGCGACGTGCTCTTCTTCAACGTGGGCTCGGCCGACCAGGACCTACGCGACGCCATGTGTTCTCCCAACACGTTCCACGTCGAGGCCAGCGAAAGCATGTACGTGGACGCGATCCTCGGGTGGTTCGGCGGGTCCCGGGCGAGGCGCTGGGTCCTCGTACACGAGACCACGCCTCGAGCGACCTACCTAGCCGAGCGCATCGAGCGTGGCCTGGGGAGCTTGGGCGCGGACCAGGGGATCGCCAGGGTCTCCGTCGATCCCGGAAGCATGGTCTTCACCGAGGCAGCGGAAGCCATCGATGCCGCGTCCGCGGACCTCGTCGTGCTCCTGTTGCCCCCGAACCTGCAGGAGGCGTTCCTGGCCCAGTTCCGACGCCGGAGCGGCGTGGCCGTCACCGGGCTCCCTCACCCGATCATGCAGTCGCGGTCCTACCTGCAGCGGCTCCGTCAGGTGACGGACGACGTCGGAGCCGACGTCCGCATCGCCCTGTGGGACACCGCCTTGCGGGAGCACGGCGCCGAGGCGCTCAACGAAGCGTTCGTCGGCCGGTCGGGCGAGACGATGGACCCCACGGGCTGGTCGACGTTCGCGGCGCTGAAGGTCCTCGTGGAGTCCGTCCATGCGACCGGCTCGGATCGAGCCGAGGACCTCCGCACGTACCTCGAGAGCGACGCAGCACGGTTCGACGTGTACAAGGGCGTGCCCTTGTCCTTCCGCGCCTGGGACCATCAGCTGCGGCAGCCCCTCTACGCGGTCCGGCACAACGCGGCGGTCGAGTGGGGCCGCCCTGTGAGCGACAGGATCGCGTTCGCGGAGGTGGTGGGAGTCATTCCCGACCTGCGTGGGCTCGGAGAAGCGGGCGTTGACGACGTCCTGGACGCGCTAGGGAGCTCGAGGGAAGAGTCCGCCTGCGACTTGCCTGCCCATTGACCGTCGTTGCGCCTGCGTGAGGCCGCTGGCGCCGTTCCTCTTCTCTCACGCGTCGGCGCGGCCCGAGTCGGTCGCCGGCCGGGCCGATGCTCGCCCCGCGCGTTCCCATCCGCCTGGGCGCCGCCGCTTATAGTCCCCGCGTGAAGGGGAGAGGCTCGAGCTGGGACGCGGTCGCGGGCTGGTACGACGCCACGGTCGGCGTGCGCGGCAGCCCTTACCACCGCAGGGCGGCCGTCCCCACGGTCCTGCGCCTCGCCGAGCTGCGGCCCGGCGAGCGCGTCATCGACGTCGGCTGCGGCACCGGCGTGCTGGCCTTCCACGTGCTCAAGGCCGGCTGCGAGTACCTCGGCGTCGACGCCAGCGCCGCGATGGTGCGCCTGGCGCGCAGGCGCCGCGGCGAGGAGGGCCGCTTCGAGCAGGGCGACGCACGCGACCTCGCCGGCACGACCTCGGCGCGGCCCGGCTCCTTCGACGTGGCCGTCTTCCTGCTCAGCGTCCAGGACATGGACCCGCTCGAGGAGGTGTTCGCCTCGACGGCGGAGGTGCTGCGGGAGGGCGGACGCGTCGTGCTCTTCATGGTGCACCCGGCGTTCCGTCCGCCGCGCGGCAGCGGCTGGGGCTACGACCCCAAGCGCAAGCTCACGTACCGCCGCGTCGAGCGCTACCTCACGCCCGCCGCCGTGCCCATGAAGGAGTACGCCGAGGTGCGCCGCGGCGCGCCCCGCGGCGCCACGATCAGCTTCCACAGGCCGCTGCAGGACTACGTGAACGCGCTGGCCGGCGCCGGCCTGTGGGTCGACGCCATGGCGGAGCTGCCCGACCCCGTGAAGGACGAGGCGGGGCGCTCGAACCCGGAGGTGCCGCTGTTCCTCGCCCTGAGGGCCAGGTCGGTCGGTGACGGACGCGGTCGGCTTCCGGGGGAGGGCGGATAGAATCCCTCCGTGCCCATACGCTTGGGGGGATTGCCGGGCGTGGAGATCGTCCACTACGGCGGCCCGGGAGTGCTCGTGTGGAGCCGCGCGAACGTCGTCACGGTCGACCGTGAGGGCGAGCGGCGGCGCTTCGCGCTGCCGAACCCGGGCTGGCGTGCGCTGGCCTCGCTGAGCCGGCTCGCGCGCCGGGCCGCGCGCCTGGACAAGTGCAACGTCGTCCCCGTGTTCGAGGACGGCACGATGGCGGCGCTCGTCGCCGTGCGGCTGGGGCACGTCTACCGCATCGACCTGGCCAGCGGCGAGGTGAGGCGGACGCTGACCCTCCGGAACTGCCGCAACGTCCTGCACCAGTCGATCTGCACGACCCCGCGCGGCTACCTCTACTTCGGCGAGTACGGCACCAACCCAGAGTACCGCCCCGTGCCCGTCTACCGCAGCCGCGACGGCGGCAGGAGCTGGGAGGTGGCGCACATCTTCCCCGCCCGGTCGGTGAGGCACGTGCACGGCTGCTTCTGGGACCCTTACGGTCGGCGCCTGTGGGTGGCGACGGGCGACGGCGTGAACGAGGCCAACCTGGTGTCGGCCGACGAGGAGTTCGAGGACGTCCGCTTCTACGGCGACGGCAGCCAGGACTACCGCACGATCTTCCCGATGTTCCTCGAGGACGCCGTCGTGTGGGGCATGGACACCGACCTGGCGACGCCGTACCTGTGCCGCCTCGACCGGGCCAGCGGCGCCCTCGAGAAGCTGCGTAGGTTCCCCGGACCCGTCTGGTACGGCAAGGAGCTCCTGGACGGCTGGCGCGTCCTGGCCACCGCGACCGAGGCGAGGGCCGGGACCTCGGACGAGCGTGCGCACCTCTACGTCTCGCGCGACGCCCTGGAGTGGCGCGAGGTGTTCGTGGCCGACCACGACGGCCTGCCGAAGAGGCTGTTCAAGTCGGGCGTGATCTCGTTCGCCGACGGCCCCCAGACGAGCGAGGAGTTCTACCTCTCGGCCGAGGCGCTGCGCGGCATGGACGGCTGCAGCTTCCGCTGCGAGCTCACGGCGGTGACGCGGGAGGGTCGCCACGCGCCGGTCGGGCGCCTGTCCACGGTGCACGTGCGGGGTCCGCAGGGCTCGACCGCCCGCCGGAGCAGGCCGAGCGACGGCTGACGGCAGACCCTGGCCGCCCGCGGCGGCGGGCCGAGCAGGTGCCGATCCCAGGCCCTGCCCGCCGTGGCAGGCCAAGCGGCTCCCGACGCCGGTCGCGGCGGACCGGCCCGCCGCTGACAAAGGGCCCGGCATGCCCTAACATTCCGCCATGACCGACCTGCTGCGCCGTCCGGCGCGCGCGATGGCGGCGGTCGGCCTACTCCTCTGCTACCTCACAGCCACCGCCCAGGAGAGCCCGGCGATACCCGCCGGCACGCTGCGGGTGCTCGACTGCGGCGTGGCGGAGAGCCTGCCCGTACCGCCCGCGGAGGCGCGGGAGGGCGGGTTCGCCTTCCTGTTCGAGTCGCTGGGCGGCACCGCCGTGGACGGGCGCGCCTGCACCGTGTACAGGCTGCGCAACCTGCCCGGCAGCCCCCCGACGCCCGTGCGCTGGGTGGCCGGCTCCGAGGTGCTCGTCGACGTGGCGCGCCTGGCGCGCTGCTCCTCCGACGCCGAGTGCGCCTGGCTCGAGGTGGCGCGCTACTTCGACGGCGGCTACGTGGGCGGCGACACCGAGATAGGCTACGGCCTCAACGCCGACTCGTTCCGGCACACCAGCCCCGGCCTCGTGGCCCTCAGCTTCCCCGACGTGGGAGCCGCGGCCAGCAGCGTCGGCACCGAGCTGGTGGGCACGGTCCTCGACTCGCGGGACCGGCCGGTGGTGCTCGACCTCGTCGTGAAGTCGCGCCTCGTGCGCGACGAGGACGGGCTGGTCCTCGTCTACGAGGCGACGGCCGACGACCCGTCGCAGCTCGACGGGAGCCGCTTCGTGCTGGCCTGGGAGGCGTTCGACCTGATGCCGGGCCTCGCCGACGGGGAGCAGAGCGGCGTGGGCGAGGGCCCGTTCCGCGCCCTCACCAGCGGTGGCGTGGTGCCCGTCACGCACGCGGAGCCCGGCGCGGTGAGCGTGAGGGTGCCGGCCGGCGCGGCGGTCTTCCGCGACCGCCTCGCTCTCGCCGTCCGCGAGCCGGGCGTGGACGGCGAGGTCCTACTCACCGTGGTGCTGCCGGCCTTCCTGCCGGGGAGACGATGACCTCACCTGGCTCCGACGGCCGACGCGGCCGCCCCCGGGCCATCCGGCTCGTCGGGGCGGGCAACAAGGCGTACGCCTGGCTGAAGGAGGCCACCCGCTTCTACAGCACGGCGGTCACCATCGCCCAGCTCCTGCCGGCGGTAGTCGCGCTGCTGGCCGTGTTCCTCTCGCCCACGGCGTGGCTGTCGGCCACGCTGAGGCGCTGGGTGGGTCTCGGCGCGCTCGCCGGGTTCCTCGTCGGCATGCTGCTGTTCGCGCGAGCCGCCGCGCCGCGGGTCCTGCTCCGCCGGCCGGAGGAGGGTCAGAGGCGCAGCGCCCGCCTGGTCAGGCAGGCGTGGTGGGGCCTCGGCGTCGGCGTCGCCGCGGCCGCGGCCTTCCGCCTGCACCTCGCCGTCGTCGACGTCGGCTTCGTCAGCTCCGTGCCGTTCCTCACGCCGGTCCTCGACCTCTACCTGGGCGGCGGGCCGGGCGCCGCGACCCTCTACAACGCCCTGGCCGCGGCGCTGGCCGGCGTCGCCCTGGCCGGCGTCGTGGCCGGAGCGCCGGCGGCGCTGCTGAACTGGCGCGAGGTCCGGCGCGCCCGGCGGGAGCTGCTCGAGGAGGGCGGCGCGCTGGCCGTCCTCGAGGCGGCGCTGAGGTCCCTCGAGGCCGCCAAGACCGCCGTGGAGGCGGCCAAGGCGCAGGTAGCGGACATGGCCGTGGAGCTCGCGGAGCTCCGCGCCGGGACCACGCGCGGCGAGCCCTCCGCTGAGGAGACGGCGGCCCGCGTGCGAGCGGTCGCAGCGCCGCGCGCTGCGGAGCCGGCCGCGCCGCGAGCCGAGGAGCCGGCCGGCCGCCGAGAGGACGAGCCCGGTGCGGCCCGCGGCTCGGGCGCCCAGCCGCCCCGCGACGAGCAGCCAGCCGCGGACGCTACCAGCGCAGGAGGCCGGCCAGGCCGCCGAGCTCCTCGCGCAGCCGCCGGTCGGGCTCACCGCTGACGAAGCGCAGGTCCATGCCGTAGGTCTCGGCGAGCTGCGGGAGGGCGTCGGCCAGGGGCACCCGCTCCGGTCCCTCGCCGACGCACTCGGCCGCGGCACGCTCCTGGCTGGCGAAGACGCGCCCCGTGTCCGGGCAGCGCCAGACCTCCTGGTAGGGGACGTCCGGCACGATCAGCAGGTGGACGCGGTTCTCGTTCACGGCCTCGAGCGTGGCGTCGGCGCCGAGGACGCCGGACTCCTCCGCCCGCGCCAGGTCCGCGGACGCCTCGGCCTCCTCCGCCTCGCGGACCGCCGCGAGGAACTGCGCGTGGAGCGAGCCGGCCGAGGCGGCGGGGTTCGCCGGCAGCGGCATCCGCCCCTTCACCAGCGCCGCGGTCGCCGGGTCGAGCTCGGCCTCGAACGCCGCGACGTCCGGCGCCGTGCCGGAAAGGATCACGCGGCTGGCGCCGTGCTTGTCGACGAGCCTCTTGAGGTCGCCGGCGACGCGCTTGTAGAGCCGGGCGATCCAGTTCTCGGTGCGCTCCTCGTAGGCGTCCTTCGGGGAGCCGCCGCGCTGGGTCTCGCCGGGCCGCGTCGAGCCCGTGCCCTCGTCGGTGCGCCAGAAGGTCTCGTCCCAGTCCTGCTGGACCTTCTCCAGCTCGATGATGCTGCCGGGGTCGACGAGGAACTGCCTGATGCGGTCGCCGACGATCTGCAGCACGAGGCTGGGGCGTCGGCGCAGGGCGGTGAGCTGGATGGGCGCGAGGAACGGCGCGCCGAGACGCGCCAGCGCGCCGTCGTGGCCGGTGACGGAGCGCAGCGTGTGCTCGATGGGGACCGTGTGGAACAGCTCGTCGTCGTCCGGGTGGGCGAAGACCGCCAGCGTCCGCGCTTCGGGGAAGACCTGGCCGCGGAGGCGCTCGGCGATGCGGCGCGCGCTGCCGTTCGGGAGGCCGAGCGCCTCCATGGCCGCCCGCGCCCGGAGCACCCACGCCTTGCGCTGGTTGTCGACCGAGGCCGGGTTCACGTCGAGGTAGAGGCTGACGACGCGGTCCCCGTAGGGGGCGAGGACCTCTGAGAGTGACTGGATCCGCTCGGTAGCCAGCATGGGACCTCCTCGTGGCCGAAGGGTCTATGACCGCCAAGCTATGCAGTCGCGCGATGAGAAGACGTGCCGCGCGAGACGTGCGCGGCGACCCCGCGCGACGACGCGAGCCGCGCCCGCGACGAGGGCCCCTGGCGCGCCGCGGCGGCCACGCGGAGGCCGGCAGCGGCGACGCGAAGGCCCGCCCGCTCCCGCGCGGGCGGGGCGAGGCGGGCCTAGCGGCGCGAGTTCAGAGGCCCGAGAGGCGGGCGTTCTTCTCGATGTAGGGCTCCCACTCGGCAGGCACGTCGATCTCGGGGAAGATCGCGTCGACGGGGCAGGCGGGCACGCACGCCCCGCAGTCGATGCACTCCTCGGGGTGGATGTAGAACTGGTCCTCCGCCTCGTAGATGCACTCGACGGGACAGACGTCGACGCAGGAGGCGTCCTTCGTGCCGATGCAGGGCTCGGCGATGACGTAAGCCATTGGTTCCTCTCCATGCACCGCGCCCGCGGTCCGTGGGCGGCGGCTCCAAGGAGAGTCTGACAGTTGCCGAACGTGCGGGGCAAGGCGTCGTGCGCCATAGGGGTCATCGGCCCAGGGGTGTCGGCGCCAGACGAGGAACGACCCCAGCCGCCTTTTCCTGCTCCTTCGGTGCCCTCGTACCGGCCGCCTGGGCCGCGGGCTACGCGGTCGAGCCTCTAGTGGGACTGGGGTTCGCCCTCTATAGAAGTGGTCTGTTCTTCGATAACAGAACCTCCTTCGCCTCGGATGCTAGGCCATGCCGGCCGGACCGAGTATGGACGCAGGTCGCAATGCCCGGTCGGCGCCGGCGCTAACATGGTGGTTTAGGGTCAATAACGGTCATACCGCTGTCCCTAACTCGGGGCCGCACGGCCTTACGCCGCGAAAACGCGCCGACCGCTGGTGAGAACCGGGGTTCCTCGTCGCCCGGAGTGGCCCGTCGTGCGCCCGCGCCTCGGGTCGCGGGCGCGCTGGCCGGACCGAGCTCGCGGGCCGGACCAAGGGAACCGGCGGGGCGCGCTGCCCCGCCGGTTCCCGGCCACCTCGTGCCGGCCGTCAGAGCAGCCAGCCGCCCGAGAGGGCGATGACGCCCGCGAAGATCAGCGCGACGGTGTTGATGACCTTGATCAGCGGGTTGATCGAGGGCCCGGCCGTGTCCTTGTACGGGTCGCCGACGGTGTCGCCCACGACGGCCGCGGCATGGGCATCCGAGCCCTTGCCGCCGTGGTTGCCGTCCTCGATGAACTTCTTGGCGTTGTCCCAGGCGCCGCCGCCGTTCGACATCGTCAGGGCCATCATCAGGCCGGAGGCGATCACGCCGATCAGCAGCCCGCCCAGCGCCAGCGGGCCCCACAGGAAGCCGACGATCAGCGGCGCGGCCACGGCCATCACGCCGGGCAGCGCCATCTCGCGCAGCGCGGCGCGCGTGACGATGTCCACGGCCTTGCCGTAGTCGGGCTTGGCGGTGCCCTCCATGATCCCCTTGATCTCGCGGAACTGCCGCCTCACCTCCTCGATGACCGAGCCGGCGGCCTTGCCCACCGACTCCATCAGGAACGAGGAGAACAGGAACGGCAGCATGGCGCCCACCAGGAGCCCGACGAGGACGATCGGGTCGTTGAGGCGGAACGCGCCCTCGGCGAACCTGAGGTCGTCGACGAGCTTCAGGCGCTCGGCGAAGTCCGCGAACAGGACCAGCGCGGCCAGCGCCGCCGAGCCGATCGCGTAGCCCTTCGTGACGGCCTTCGTGGTGTTGCCCACGGCGTCGAGGGCGTCGGTGTTCGCGCGCACCGAGTCGTCGAGCTCGGCCATCTCGGCGATGCCGCCGGCGTTGTCGGTGATGGGCCCGTAGGTGTCCATCGCCACGACCATGCCCGTGACGGACAGCATGGCCACGGCCGCGACGGCGATGCCGTAGAGGCCGGCCAGCTGGAAGGCGCCGAACATGGCCAGCACCAGCACGAGGGTGGGGAGCGCCGCCGACTGCATGCCCACGGCGAGGCCCGAGATGATGTTCGTCGCCGAGCCGGTCACGGAGGCCGCGGCGATGCGCCGCACCGGGCGGAAGCGCGTGGCCGTGTAGTACTCGGTGATGTACATGATCAGCAGCACGACCGCGATGCCGATGAGGCTGGCGAGGAAGAGGCCGAACCAGGTGACGTCGCGGCCGAGCAGCGCGGGCAGGTCGACGCCGCGGAAGAGGCCCCAGCTCGCCAGCAGGAAGCCCACGACGGAGAGGGCCGCGCTGGCGTAGACGCCCCGGTAGAGGGCGCCCATGATGTTGCCGTCGGGCCCGAGCCTCACGAACTGCGTGCCGATCACGCTGGCCACGATCGCGATGGCGCCCAGGAGCAGCGGGAACGTCACGAGGCTCGTCACCGTGCCGGTGCCGGGCAGGAGGAAGCCGAGGAACACGGCGCCGATCGCCGTGACCGCGTAGGTCTCGAAGAGGTCGGCGCCCATGCCGGCGCAGTCGCCCACGTTGTCGCCGACGTTGTCGGCGATGACGGCCGGGTTGCGCGGGTCGTCCTCGGGGATGCCGGCCTCGACCTTGCCGACGAGGTCGGCGCCGACGTCGGCGGCCTTCGTGTAGATGCCGCCGCCCACGCGGGCGAAGAGGCTGATGAGGGAGGCGCCGAACGCGAAGCCCACGAGGGGCTCGACCGGGTTCTCGAGCCCGAGCGCGACCGTGAACAGCCAGAAGAAACCGGCCACGCCGAGGAGCGCGAGGCCGGCTACGGCCAGTCCGGCGACCGCGCCGCCGTCGAACGCGATCTTCAGCGCTCCCGTCAGGCCCTCACGGGCGGCCTGGGCGACGCGCACGTTCGCGCGCACCGCGACGTTCATGCCGACGTAGCCGCTGATGCCGGAGAACAGCGCCCCCACGAGGAAGCCGACAGTGGTCCACCACCAGACGGTGCGGTCGTGGCCGGGCTCCGCTGTGAGCGCGACGACGGCGAAGACGGCCGCGATCACCACGGCTACGACGGCGATGGTGCGGTACTGGCGGTTCATGTACGCCGCCGCGCCCTGCCGCACGGCGTCCGAGATCGAGACCATGCGCTCCGTCCCGGTCGGCGCCGCCATGATGCTCCGCGCCAGCAGGCCGGCCGCGACGAGCGCGGCGATCGCTGCCAGCGGTACGAGGGTGATCAACAGGTCCATCGTTCCTCCACTGTGTGGCGGTGGTGGCCGCCCCCAGCACGGGGCGCGGCCGCAGCACCTCGTGCCACGACCGCAGTCGCCCATCCAGCGCCGGGGCCGGAGAAGCAACAGGGAGTGTACCACCCGCGCCGCGTCGCCCGCCCGCCGGCCACCGGCCGGTCGCGCCCCCGCCCACCGGCGACCCTTGGCCCGACGGATCTCCCGGCCTCGCGGGCCACCCCCGAGCGCGCCCACCGGGCCCCGCGCTGGTCGGGGCGACTCACGGACGAGTTGTAACGTGGTCATGGCATACGGAGGTACGCACAGGTGAGCACCCACCCCCTGGCCGGCAAGCCGGCGCCACGCAGCCTCCTCGTCGACGTCCCCCGCCTCGTGGCCTCCTACTACGCGCTCAGGCCCGACCCCGGGCAGCGGGCCGAGAGGGTGTCCTTCGGCACCTCGGGGCACCGCGGCACGTCGCTGAACGCCTCTTTCAACGAGGACCACATCGCGGCGATCTGCCAGGCCGTCGCCGACCACAGGGCGGCGCGCGGCGTCACCGGGCCGTTGTTCCTCGGGGCCGACACGCACGCGCTCTCCGAGCCGGCGCTGCTCACCGCCGTCGAGGTACTGGCCGCGAACGGGGTGCGCGTCGTCGTCTCGGGCGCGTCCGCCGCGCCCGAGGCCGCACGCGGCTGGCGGTCGACGCGCGCCGGTGCGCTGCCGGCGCTCCTGCCGGTCCCCACGCCCGTGGTCTCGCACGCCGTCGTGAGCCACAACGCCGGCCGGCGCGGCAGCCCCCAGCGCGAGGGGCGCGCCGACGGCATCGTGATCACGCCCTCGCACAACCCGCCCGAGGACGGGGGGTTCAAGTACAACCCGCCCCACGGCGGACCCGCCGACACCGACGAGACCGACGCGATCCAGGCGGCGGCCAACAGGCACCTCGAGGAGGGGCTGAGGGGCGTGCGTCGCCTGGGCGCGCGCCGCGCCTTCGCCGGCGGGTCGGTCGAGGCGCGCGACCTCGTGAGCCCCTACGTCGAGGACCTCGCCGCCGCCGTCGACCTGGAGCGCGTGGCGGCGGCCGGCGTGAGGGTCGGCGCCGACCCCTTGGGCGGCGCGGCCCTGCCCTACCTGGCCCCCCTGGCCGAGCGCTACGGCCTCGACCTCGAGGTGATCTCGGACGTCGTCGACCCGGCGTTCTCCTTCATGCGCGTCGATCACGACGGCAAGGTCCGCATGGACTGCTCGTCCCCGCACGCGATGGCCGGGCTGGTGGCCGCCAAGGACCGCTACGACGTCGCCTTCGGCAACGACCCCGACGCCGACCGCCACGGCGTCGTCACGCGGGCGGGCGGCCTGCTGAACCCCAACCACTACCTGTGCGTGGCGGCCGAGTACCTCTTCGCGCACCGACCCGGCTGGCCGGCGTCCGCGGGGCTGGGCAAGACCGTCGTGACGACGGCGCTGCTCGACAGGGTCGCGTCCGCGGCCGGGCGAGGGGTGACGGAGGTGCCCGTGGGCTTCAAGTGGTTCGTGCCGGGTCTGCGGGACGGCAGCCTGGGGTTGGCGGGCGAGGAGAGCGCCGGCGCCACGCTGCTGCGGCGCGACGGCGCCGCGTGGACCACGGACAAGGACGGGATCGTGATGGGACTGCTCGCCGCCGAGATCGCCGCCGTCACGGGGCGCGACCCCGCCGAGCTGTACGGCGACCTCACGGCGCGGCTGGGCGAGCCGGCCTACGCCAGGGTCGACGCGCCCGCGGACGCCGCCCAGCGCGACGTCCTCAAGCGCCTGCGGCCAGAGGACGTGAAGGCGACGACGCTGGCGGGCGAGAGGGTCGTGGCCGTGATGGACTCCGCCCCGGCCAACGGCGCGCCGCTCGGCGGCATCAAGGTCGTGGTGGAGAGCGGCTGGTTCGCCGCGCGTCCCTCCGGCACGGAGGACGTCTACAAGGTCTACGCCGAGAGCTTCGCCGGCCCCGACCACCTGCGGAGGCTGCAGGACGAGGCGCTGGAGCTGGTGGCGGCGGCGTTCGACGCCGCTGGGGTGGCGTCGTGAGGCGGGAGCCGGCGGCCCCCGTCGGCCCTCCCCAGCGGGCTTTGGGTCCGACGGTCCTGGGGCCGGTGCTGATCGGCGTGGGCGCGCTGTTCCTCGTCGACAGGCTCGCCTGGGCCCTCGGCCTGCGAAGCGTGCTGTGGGCCCTCCTCTTCGGGTTGGGGGCGGCCCTGTTCCTGGTCCTCTACGCGCGCGACCGCGGTCGGTGGTGGGCGCTGTACCCGGGCTTCGGGCTGGCGGCGCTGGCCGCGGCGGTCGTGGCCGGCAACGTCGGCGGCGGGCTGCTGCTCGGGATCGCCGGCGCCGTCTGCGTCGTCCTCGCCCTGCGTGGCGGCGGCGGCCGCTGGCTGTTCCTCGCCGGCGGCGCCCTCGTCAGCCTGGGCCTGATGTCGCTGCTCGAGGGGGCGTTCCCGCGGCTCGACAACGGCTGGGTGCTCTTCGCCGGCCTGGCCGCCACGGTGTTCGTCCTGTACCGGCGCTCGACCGACGCCCCCGCCTGGGGCCTCTACATCGCCGTCGCGCTGGCCGCCCTGGCGCTGGTCGCCCTGTTCACGGTCAGCCTGATCGAGACGCTCATCGCCGTGGCGCTCGTCGCCAGCGGCACCGCCATGGTGTGGCTGGGCCGTCCCCCAGCGGCCGCCTCAGCGCCGCCCGCACCGCCCGAGGCGCGCCCCGCGGCCCCTCCCGCGCCGACGCCGCCGCCCACGAACGCACCGGCCGCGCCGCCCGAGGCGGCCTCCGGGGCGGCCGAGAACGTGGAGGGCGGGGTCAGTCGACCTCGGTGGGCACGGCTAGTACGGGGACGGCGCTAGAGCGGATCAGCGCGTCGACGCGGCTGCCCAGCAGCAGGCCTACGGCGCCGCGCTGCTGCTTCAGGCCGATCACGATGAGGTCGGCGCCCACCTCCTGGGCGGCCGCCGGCAGCTCCTCGGCCGGGTCGCCGTAGCGGATCGCGTGGCGCTCGAAGCCGTCGCCGAGGAGGTTGAGGGCGTCGGTGACGGTGCTCATGTAGGTCGGGTCGTCGCGGAAGCGCGGGTCGTCGACGACGTGGCAGAGCACCAGCCTCACGCCGTGCTGCCCGAGGCCCTTCGCCGCCTCCACGGCGCCGTGCGCGGCCTCGCTGAAGTCGGTGGCCACCAGCGCGCGCCTGACGCTCGTCACCTGGCACTCCTCGCGCACCGTGATCACGGGCACGCGCGTGCGCCTCACGAACCGGCCCGCGACGCCGCCGAGGAAGTACCTGTCGATCCGGTTCGAGCCGTGGGCGCCCATCACGACCAGGTCGAAGTCGCCCTGCATCTCCAGGAGCTCCTGGAGCGGCTCGCCCCAGCGCAGCTCGTACGTGCCGTCGGGGCTGGCGAGGCTGCGCAGCATGTCGTTGAGGCGCCTCACCTCCTCCTGGCGCGCCTCCTCGAGCCGGCGCTCGAGCTCGGGGTTGACGCTGTCGAGGTGCGGCCGCAGCCTCACGAGGCCGAGCGTCTCCTCGAAGCGCGTCTGCACGTGCACGACGTGCAGCGTGCCGCCGAGGCGCTCCTTGAGGTCGCGCGCCACGGTCAGGGCCTTCTCGGCGGTGCGCGAGAAGTCGGTCGGGTGAAGGATGCGCATGCGGGCCTCCAGCGGCGCGGTCCGCAGCGGTCCCGCGCTCCCGTCGCCGGCGGCGGGCCGGCCGTGACTCATGATAGGGGAGCGGGGAGGGACGGCAGTCCCGTGCCTCGCGCGTACGATGGAGGCGAGGAGAGGAGCCCAACGTGTTCGAGAGCATCCTGATCCCGACGGACGGCAGCAGCACCTCCGACAAGGCCATCGAGAAGGGCCTCGAGCTCGCGCGGCTCGCCAACGCCCGCGTCACGTTCCTCCACGTCCTCGAGAACCCGCTCGTCAGCGGCTACGCCACGCCGGAGGCGATGCCCTACGCGGCGCAGCTCTACCAGGACCTGCGGACGAGCGGCGAGCAGATCCTCGGCGAGGCGCTGGCGAAGGCCGAGGCCCAGGGCGTGCCCGCCACCACCCGCCTGGTCGAGGACACCGACCCGGTCAAGGCCATCGTCGAGGCCAGCAAGGAGCACGACGCCGTCGTGATGGGCACCCACGGGCGCCGCGGGTTCAACCGCTGGATGTTCGGCTCGGTGGCCGAGGGCGCCCTGCGCCGCGCCGACAAGCCCTTCCTCATGGTCAGGGGCCCGGAGGAGGACTAGGCGCCGCCGGCCCCTCTACCGGACCGCTCACCCCCGCCTGATGCGGCCCATGATCATCTCGCCGCGTCCGTGCAGGCCGGTGATCGAGACGTCGAGCCCCTGGTCGGCCAGGCGCTGCTCGGCGTCGTAGAGGAGCATCAGCGCCGAGAAGTCGACCCTGCCGAGGCGGCTGGTGTCTAGCACCACCCTCTCCACCCCCGTCAGGTCCTCCTCGAGGCGCTGCAACGCGCGCTCCAGCGCCCGCAGGGAGCCGAACCACAGCACGCCGTCGAACCTGATCGTGACGGTGCCCGCCTCGCGCTCGACGGTCACGCCGAGCTGCGCCTCGCGGTAGAGGTGCGTGAACACCGCCAGGGAGATGCCGAGCACCACCGCGTAGTCGATGCGCGGCGTCATGACGAGGGTCAGCGCGAACGTCACCAGCGCCGTCGTGGCCTGCATCTTCGCGTAGCGCCACAGCTTGAACAGCGCCCCGAGCTGCAGCAGCGAGACCGCGGAGACGACGACGATGGCCGCCAGCACCGCGCGCGGCAGCCCCTCCAGGACGGCCGAGAAGGGCAGGAAGGCCAGCACGGCCAGGCCGGCGACGGCGCCGGACAGACGCGTGCGGGCGCCGGCCTGGCGGTTGAGGGCCGAGCGCGCGAAGCTGCCGCCCACGGGCATGCCGTGCATGAGCCCCGAGGCGAGGTTGGCCGCGCCCTGGGCGATGAGCTCCCTGTCCGAGTCCCAGGGGTGGCTGCGCGAGGCGAAGGTGCGCGCGATCGCGGCCGGCTCGGCGAAGCCGACGACGGCGATCACGGCGGCGCCCAGGGCGAGGGAGCCCGCCTGGCCCCAGGGCAGGGCCAGGGACGGCGCCGACAGCGCCGTGGGCATCGGCCCCACGACGGGCGTCACGGTGCCGAACGCGGCCGTGGCGGCCAGCCCGAGCAGGACGGCGATGAGCACGCCGGGGATCAGCGGCGACACGCGCCGCAGGCCGCGGACGAGCGCGAAGGTGAGGACGGCGAGGGCGATCGCGAACACGTTGTACCGGGACGGGTCGCTGACGGCGCGCCAGGCCGCCTCCCACACGCCCAGGCCGGCGGAGCCCCGCCCCAGGAGCGCGGGCACCTGCGAGACGATGATGATCACGGCCGCGCCGCTGGTGAACCCGCGCAGCACCGGCAGGCTCATGAAGTAGGCCAGGGAGCCGAACCGCGCGAGGCCTATGGCCACGCGGATCGCGCCGACCATCAGGGCCAGCAGGGCCGCGGCCTGCACGTAGCCGGGGCTGCCGGGCGCGAACGTGCCGGCGAGGACGCCCAGCGTCATCAGCGAGGTGAGGGCCGTGGGGCCCGTCTGGAGGTAGGGGCTCGAGCCCAGCAGCGCCGACGCCAGCGGCGGGAAGATCGCCGCCATGATGCCTACGCTGGGAGGGAGGCCGGCGAGCGCGGCGTAGGCGAGCGCCTGCGGGACCAGCACGAGCGCCACGGTCACGCCGGCGACGACGTCGTCGAACGGCGGGCGCGCCGTCTTGGTCTGCGGTCTCCCGGTCGCCGTCAAGCCCTGCTCGTCTCCCCGCGCTGCCGGTGGCGTGGGAGTGACGGGACGAAAGCGCATACGGGCATGCTGAGGCGACCTCCTGGGGCGGCCCGCGAGGACCGCCGCGACGTTCTCGACGGAACCAGACTCTATCGCTTCCCGCTGGTTCCGGCTGGGGCCGTCGCCTCACCCGAGGAGCGTCTGCGGGCCGCGGCGCGGGTGATACCTTGCCCTGGTGGACCTCGTCTGCCTCGCCGCCGGGCACGGCACGCGCCTGGGAAGGCTCGGCACCTACCTCCAGAAGTGCATGTACCCCGTCGGCCTCAGGCCGTTCCTGGAGCACACCCTCGCGCAGCTCGCGGCGAGCGGCGTGGCCGTGCCGGGGCGGGACCGCGTCGCGCTCGTCGTGGGCCACCACGAGGAGCAGGTGCGCTCCTACTTCGGCGGCGGGTTCGAGGGCCTCGAGATCGTCTACGTCAGGCAGGCGGAGCGTCGCGGCACCGGTCACGCCCTCGGCCTGGCCCGGGACGCCCTCGGACTCGCGCGGGACGCGGGCGAGCCCGCCCGCGACGCGCTCGCGCCGGGGCGGGGCGTGATCGCCTGGCAGGCCGACCTGTTCGTGACCGCGCCGATGTTCCGCGCCGTCGCGGAGCATCCCGCGCCGAACGTCGTCACGCTCGGCCCGGGGCACGAGGGCGAGCCGGCGGCGATAAGAGCCACGGTCGCAGGCGACCGCGTCACGCGCGTGTGGGAGGGCGTGGGGCCCCTCTACGACGTGGGCCTGTGGAGGCTCGCGCCCGAGGTGCTGGCGCGCATCGACGAGGTCGCGGCGCCGGGCGGCGAGGTGCGCGTGCTGCCGAACCTGCAGCGCGCCATCGACCGCGGCGCCGCGTGCGGCTGGGTCCGCGCCGAGGAGTGGGTCCACCTGGGCGGCACCCTGCCCAGCCCCGAGGAGAACGTCAGGAACGTGGTGCGGCGGGTCCTCGAGCAAGACGCGTCCGCGCGTCCGGCGTGAGGGCGAGGCCGTGGTGAGGACCTTCACGCCCCTGCGCGTGCCGTTCGCCGGCGGGCTCACCGACCTCAAGGAGTACGCCGAGCGCTTCGGCGGCGTGACGGTGAGCGCCACCATCGACCGCGGCGCCAAGGTGACCGCGCGCCCCGCGGCGGGCGGACGCTGGCGCGTCGCCTGGGGCGGGAGCGTCCACGAGGCGCGGGACCCGCGTGAACTGGCCGTCGACCTCGTGCGCGAGTCGGCGCTGCAGGTGGGGTACGACGGACCGCCGCTCGAGCTGGACGTCGAGGTCGAGGCCCGCGACCACGGCGGCCTGGGGGCGTCCGGCGCCGTCACCGTGGGCGTGGTGCACGCGCTCCGCGCGGTCATGGGGCAGAGCTGCGGCGTCGAGCGCATCGCCGCCGACGCCGCCCACGTGGAGGTGGAGCGCCTCGGCGGCGCGTCCGGCTACCACGACCCCCACGTCTGCGCCAGGGGCGGCCTGCTGCACATCGAGTACCGCGGCGCTCACGTCACCGCGCGTCGCCTGGAGCCGCCGCCGGGGTTCCTGGAGCGCTTCGAGGCCTCGCTGCTCTTCTTCGAGACCGGCCGGGCTGCCAGCACGAAGGCCAGCCTGCAGCGTCTCGCCGACGGCATCGAGGACGCCCTCGACGTGCTGCACGAGATCAAGGCGCTCGGCGCGGCCACGGCGGCGGCGTTCGAGCGCGGCGACCTGCCGTCCGTGGCCCGTGCGATCGGCGAGCAGCAGCGGCTGAAGCAGCTCCTGCCCGGCGCCTTCGTCGACGACCTCGTCACCGCCGTGGGCGACGCCGTGACGGCCCTGGGCGCGAGCGTGCAGTTCCCCGGCGGGAAGGTGGGGGCCTACGCCGTCGTCTGCTGCCCCGACGGTCAGCAGGACGCGGTCAGGCAGGCCCTGCGCGGGCTGCGCGAGGTGCGCTTCGCGCTCGGCGCGCAGGGCACGCGGCTCATCTAGGTCCCTCAGCCGCCCAGACCGGAGATCAGGTCCTGCAGCCGGCGCTCCGTGTCCCGCAGCCGCTGCCTGAGCTCGGCGAGCTCCGTCTCGAGCCCGTCGAGCTCGTCCTCCTGCGCCTCGAGGTCGGCGACGTAGCGCCGGTAGAGGCTCGAGTCCCTGTCGAGGCCCTGCATGTTCGCGCGCACGCGCTCCTGGTCCGCGGTGATGTCGGCGACCCTGTCCTGGCGCGCCTGCACGTCGGCGCGCAGCTGCGCGGCCTCCCGCTGCAGCGCCATGACGTCCTCGAGGACGGCGCGGGTCTCGTCGTCGAGGTCGAGGTCCTCGAGGTAGACGGCGATGACGTCGGGGGCGAGGTCGGCGAGCGACAGGGTGCGGCGGGTCACGCGCTCGAGCACGACCTCGAGCTCGCACGCCTCCGCATCTTCCGTCGGCGGGCAGCGGAGCTGCACGGGCACGCCCTCCGGCGCGGCGGAGCCGTCCGTGGCGTTGAGCACGACGCCGAAGCGCAGCGCGTCGGGCGTGAGCAGCGGCGCCGGCCGCGGCGAGACGACCTCGTAGCCCTCGAGGCGCGGCAGGTCGACGAGCACGAGCCGCTCGTCCCCCGTGCGCGGCGTGAGGCGGACGGTCTGCCTGACGCGCTGCCTGGTCTCGGTCTCGAGGAGCCCGCGCACGAGCCGGGCGGCCACGACGCGCTCCGGCTCGCTGCCGCCCTCGACCTCGCCCGCGACCTCGAGGTCGACGGCGTAGGCGAGCACGCGGGAGTCGCCGGGCACGAGGTCGGCGAGGAGCGCGTTGCCGGCGAAGCCGTTGGCGTCGTAGACCGTCACGGTCCCGGCGGCGAGGTGCAGGCCGGTGTCGTTGACGAGCCTCACGGCCGCCAGCGGGTTGCCCTCGTGCACGCGCGGGTCGAAGTGCGAGAGCCGCGCGGCTTGGACCGTCGTCTGCACGATCGGCACCATCACCGACTGGTGGCGCCCCACGCTCACCGGCGTGTCCACGTGGTACGCGAACGTGGCGCCGCTGCGCGCGCCCGTGGCCATGGCCGCGACGCCGGCGGCGAGGTCGGCGGCCTCCGACGCCTCGGCCTGGGGGGCGAACGCGGGCGGGGGGACGGCGGCGCGTCCCAGCACGCCCTCGTCGGCCCGCGGGGTCAGCGCGGCGGCCGTGGGCGGCTCGACGCGGGCGCGCTCGGCGTAGACGGGGTCGTAGAGGGAGGTGACGAACGCCGCCGGCTGCCCGGCGACGAAGGAGACGCGCACGTCCTCGAGGTCGAGGTCGGTGGGGTTGTCGAAGATCGCCCAGCCCTGCAGGGTGGCCGTGCCGTCGTCGCCGACGACGAGCCGGTAGGTGCTCTTCCACACCGGCATCTCGCGCACGTACCCCACCCGCACACGCCGCTCGCCCTCGCCCGAGAACTCGAGCCGCAGCGTTGTGGCCTCGGCCGCGCGGTACCTGGCGACGGCCGCGAGCGCCTCCTCCAGCTCGGACTGCAGCTCGGGGTCCTCGAGCCTCACGCTGGTGACCTGCGCGAGGTCCACGCGGGTGAGGCCGCTCGCGGTGGCGAGGGTGACGAACGTGCGCGGCGCCTCCTCGGGGGCCTCGACGCGCTCGACCGAGACGATCGCGCCGCTCACGGGGCGGGACGCCTCGAGGTGCACGACCTCGCCGCGCAGCTGCGCGAGGATCTCCGCCAGCGTGGGCGCGCCGGAGAGGTCTATCGAGTAGCCGGCCAGGATGCGGGACAGGGGGTCGCGGGAGTCGTAGGTGACGGGCTCGACCGTGCCGCCGCCCAGGTCCTGGAGGACCAGCGACTGCAGCATGTCGTCCATCTCCGACGGCGGCACGCTCAGCTCGAACGCCTGGTCGCCGACCACCGTGCCTTCGTGCTCGAAGTAGGCGACGCCGCTGGTGAACAGGACCACGCGGGTGACAGGCAGCTCGGCTTCGGCGGGCATGGGCCCTCCTCTCGGCTCGCCTTGGCCCAGCGCCGCCGGGGCGGCCAGCGCGAGGGCCAACGCGAGCGAGGCGGTGCGCGCGGTTCGTCTCATGCGCCCGATGTTAGGTCATCGAGCAGCCCCTGCCACCAGGCGACCTCGTCCTGGTTCACGCTGTGCGCGAAGCCGGGGTAGATGCGCTCCTCGACGTCCGCGCCGAGCTCCCGGTACAGCGCGGCGGACTCGTGCACGCGCTCGACCGGGATGTAGGGGTCGACGTCGCTGCAGCCGAAGAACGCCGGCGTGCCGGCGAGCGTCGCGGCGTAGCGGGCGCGCTCGACCACGTCGCCGATGACCCCGCCGGAGAGGGCGACGACGCCCCCGAACCTGCCGCCCTGCCTGGCCGCGTACTCCGACGCCAGGCAGGCGCCCTGCGAGAAGCCGAGCAGCACGACCCTCTCCCGCGGCACGCCCGCCGCGGTGGCGGCGCGCACGCAGGCGTCGACGGCCTCCAGCGCCGAGGAGAGCCAGGGCTCGTTCTGCTCGGGCGGCGCGAGGAACGTGTGCGGGTACCAGACGTTGAAGCGCGCCTCGGGGGCGAGGAAGGCCACCCCGGGCGCGTCCACGACGGTGGCGAGCCCGAGGATGCCGTGGGCGGAGTCGCCGCGCCCGTGCACCAGCACGGTGACGGCGCGGGCGCCCTCCAGTGGCGCCCCCGCCCGCGCCTTGACCTCGGGGGCGTGGAGCTGATCGCCGGAGATGGTCATGGCAGGAGCGTATCGCCGTGGCGCGCCACCGGCCGGTCGTCCGTGGGCGCGCCGGGCGGCGCTCCACCGTTCCGTCACCGGCGCCCCCCCGCGGTCCGCTCGCGCGACCGCCCCTACTTCGCCGACTCCTTGGGGATGATCGCGATCTTGCCGTCCGACTGCAGGATCGCCCACTTCACCTGGTCGAGCGTCTCGAGGCCGGACTCGTGCGCCACCTGCAGGATCTCGTCGGGCGACACGCGCTCCTTGTCGAGGCTCGAGGCGAAGAGGTTGCCGTCGAAGAGCAGGACGGTGGCGCGCGGGTTCACCGCCAGCTCCGCCCTGCGGTTCACGTGGGTGAGCATCGACGTCAGCACGACGAGGAGCATGATCGTGCTCACGGCGACCAGGGCGTTCGTCAGCGAGAAGTCCTCCTTGAGGATGCCCTGCGTGACGATGTCGGGGATCAGCATCAGCATCACGAACTCCATGGGGGAGAGGTCCCCGAACTCCCTCTTGCCCAGGAGCCTCAGCGCGAACAGGACGAACAGGTAGACGACGACCACACGGATCACGCTGTCCACTGGAGCCTCCTCACGGCCACACGAACGTGCCGAACGCGAGCGCGCCCGCGGCGGTCTCGGCGCCGGCCTCGTCGAGCACGCGCCAGGCCAAGGTCGCCCCGTGGCCCCAGTAGGCGTTCGCCTGCATCTCGCCCCAGACGTTCCTCGTCTCGCCGGGCGCCAGGTCGGTCAGCGCGAAGACGTATTCCTCGGCCTCGATCTCGTCCGGTCCCGGCGTGAAGGCGACGTCCGAGAAGGCCGCCACGTACTCCCGCGTCAGCCGCAGCTCCACGGTCGGCAGCACGGCCCCCGACGTGTTCGACACGAACAGGTAGAGAGGCTGCCTGACCTTGTGCCTTTGGACGGACGGGTACTCGACCCTCACGGCGACGGGGCCGCTCCCGCCCTCCGCCGTCCCGCGCCCCAGGCCGAACAGCCCGAAGAACGACAGCACCGGCATGAGGCCCACCATGGCCAGACCGGCGGCCTGGGTGGCGGTGAGCCGGATGCGCCTCTCGACCCGGGGCGGCTCCGGCAGCCGCGGCGGGTCCTCGTACGTGGGGCGCACGCCGGCCGACTCGATGGGGACGGTGCCGTCCTCGTTCGACGCCACGGCGCACCTCCTCCCGTCCTCTCTCAGCGGTGCTGCTCGCCAGTCTATGCCGCCGTGCCGCCGCTCTCAGCGCAGGCTGACGATTCCCATCTCCCCGCTCCTTAGCATCGCCGCCGAGAGGAGGCCGTCATGGCTTCGTTCGACGAGTCGATAGACGTGAGCGTGCCGGTCAGAGAGGCCTACGCTCTGTTCAGGCAGTTCGAGCGCTTCCCCGCCTTCATGGAGGGCGTCGAGGAGGTGCGCCGCGAGGGCGTGGACCGCCTCTACTGGCGGGCGAACGTCGCCGGGCGCGAGGAGGAGTGGGAGGCCCGCGTCGTGGCCGACGAGCCGGACACGCGCATCGCGTGGGAGAGCGTGGTCGGCGCCAGGAACGCCGGCGAGGTGCGCTTCGACAAGCTCGAGGAGGAGACCACCCGCGTCCACCTGCACGTCGAGTACGACCCCGAGGGCTTCGTCGAGAACATCGGCACGGCGCTCGGCCTGGTGAACGGGCGGATGCGCGGCGACCTCAGACGCTTCAAGGAGATGGCCGAGAGCGGCGCCATCGAGTCGGGCTGGCACGACCCGGCGCACCGGTCCGCCGCCGCGGCCGAGCGCGACCGCGTGCTGGGCGAGGCGGAGCGTTCGACGGACAGGCTGGGGCCCGCCACGACCGTCAAGACCGAGACGGACCGCATCGAGCCGGCGGGCGAGGACAGGGACAGGTACTGATCACGGTCTGAGCGCGTGCCAGGGGCCGAGGGCCCGGCTCCGCCGTCGCCGGCACGGTCGCCGCGGCGGCGCCGGCTGCCTCGGCCCCCACGGCGAGCGCCACCCGCCGCCGACGACGGGCGGCACCCGCCGCCTACGTGCTAAACCTTTCCCGTGCCGCGTCATGACGTGATCGTCGTAGGCGGCGGGTTCGCCGGCGCCTCCCTGGCGTTGGCGCTGGCCCGCGGCGGCGTGCGCGTGCTGGTGCTGGAGCGCGAGCGGGAGTTCCGCGACCGCGTCAGGGGCGAGCTCGTCTACCCCTGGGGCGTCGCCGACGGGCGACGCCTGGGCCTCCTGGAGCACGTGGCGAGCGCCGTCACCGAGGTGACCACGTGGTCGACGACCATCGCCCCGCTCCCCGAGCGCCGGCGGGACGTCCTGGCCGCGCCCGCCGGCGAGCCCGTCATCACGTTCCACCACCCCGAGGTGCAGGAGCTGCTGCTCTCCGCCGCCGCGGACGCGGGGGCGGAGGTCGTGCGCGACGCCGCCGTCACCGGCGTGCTGCCTGGGGAGCATCCGGCGGTCGTGGCGCGGGAGGGTCGTGGCCGCCGTGAGCGGCGGCACGAGGCGAGGCTCGTCGTGGGCGCCGACGGGCGCGAGTCGGTCGTGCGGCGCGCGGCCGGCTTCGTGGAGGAGCGGGAGCCCGAGGCCCTCGTGCTGGCCGGCGCGCTGCTGGAGGGGTCCGGGGTCCCGAACGACGCGGCCCACGTGTTCATGCGCCCGGAGGGCGGGGAGCTGGGCATGGCGGTGCCGGTGGGTCGCGGGCACCACCGGGTCTACGCGGGCTACCACGTGTCCGGCGGCCGGCGGCTCCTCAGCGGCAGCTCCGCCCTGGAGCCGTTCGTCGCGACGGCCGTGGCCGCGGGCGCGCCCGCCGACTGGTTCGAGGGCGCGCGGCTCATCGGGCCGCTCGCCGAGTTCTCGGGGGCCGACTCCTGGGCGCCGCTGCCCTACAGGGACGGCGTGACCCTGGTCGGCGACGCCGCCGCGACCAGCGACCCGAACTGGGGCTGCGGCCTCGCACTCGCCTGGCGCGACGTGAGGACCCTCGCCGAGGCACTCCTGGCGGACGGCGACCCCGGCGCCGCCGCCCGCGACTACGCGACCCGGCACGACGACTACTACGGCTCGCTGCGGCGCATCACCGGCTGGCTCACCGCCGTGTTCAGGACGCCGGGGCCGGAGGCGGACGCCCTGCGCGAGCGCGTGTTCCCCCTCATCGTCGCCGACCCGACCCGCGCGCCCGACGTGGTGGGCCTCGGCCCCGACGGGCCCAGCGACGAGCGGGCACGGCGGCGCTTCTTCGGGGAAGAGTAGGTCGCCTGGCCCTAGTCCCCAGCCCGCTCCCGCACGACGCGCGCGGTGACGAGGAGCTGGCCGCAGTGACGCTGGGCGTGCTCCGCGGCGTGGAAGAGCAGCCCGACCACGGTCGACGGCAGCTTCTTCGCCCCCACGGGCCTGTGGTCGTAGATCGTCGCGGGGTCGGTGGCCCTGAGCTGGTCGAGGGCGCGGTCCACGGACGCGTCGACGGCCCGCACCAGCTCGGCGGTCGTCACGCCCGCCGGCTGGCCGTGGGCTCGCTCGATCTCCACCGCCCGGCGCATCTCCTCGGTCACGGTGCCGAGGCGCGCCTGACCGAACAGCCTGTCGATGACCCCGGCGATGTGCTTCAGGTGGAAGCCCACGGGCGCCAGCCCCGCGACCCCCTCCCAGAGCAGGGCGTCGGGGAGGCCGGCCGTGAACGCGGCGACCTCCTCGCGCGTCTGTATGAGCGCGTGGGCCACGGGCTGTAGCTCGCGCGGGACCCCCTCGACCGGACCTCTCAGCCAAGGATGCGGTTGCTGCTCCGCCATCTGTTCACCTCGCCGCCTCCTGGCGGCGAGGCCACCGTATCAGGTGTCGGAGTCCTCGGGCGGCTCCCCTAGACGGTCGGCGACGTCCTCCAGGGCCTCGAGGATCTCCCGCGCCTCGTCGGACCCGTCCTCCTCGGCCCACTCCTCGACCTCGACGAGCAGCTCGTCGACGCGGCGGGCGATCTCGTCGCGCCGCGCCATCGCCTCGTAGACGCCGCGCATGTGGGGGCCGAACGTGACGCTGCCGGAGGGGTCCAGGTCGTCGTCGTCAGACAGCCGCTGCATCCCCACGTCCGAGCGGGGCGACGCCAGGTTGCTCATGTCCTCGTTCGGCGAGTCGGGCAGGTCGTCGGGCGTGAGGCCGACGGGGCCGTCGGTCGCCTCGTCCGCGTCGGGGCCCACGGGGTCGACGGCGTCGACGCTCGTCTCCTCGAGCAGGTCCTCCTCGAGCTCCTCGCTGAGGTCGTCGTCGAAGCGCTCCTCGTCGGGCGGGCTCCCGGCCCGAGGGGCGCGGCGGTCGCGCGCGGCGGTGTCGTTCATGGCGGCCTCCCTCCGTGCCGGCACGCTAGGAGGCGGCGCGTGAGGGTAGGCCACTCGCGCGTGAGAACGAGGCCGCGCCGCCGCATACTGGGGGCGTGACAGCGAAGAAGGAGGCCGGGCCCAAGCTCGTGCCCACCGACCAGCCCGTCGAGGAGTTCCTGGCGTCGGTCGAGAACCCCAGGCGCCGCGCCGACGCCGAGGAGCTGGTGCGCATGCTGCGCGAGGTCACGGGCGAGGAGCCGGTCGTGTGGACGTACGGGATCGTCGGCTTCGGCGACCACCACTACCGCCACTCCTCCGGGCGCGAGGGCGACGTGGGGAGGATCGGCTTCGCCCCCCGCAAGACGAACCTGGTGCTCTACGGCTTCAACTCGGCGCCGGGGTCCGCCGAGCTGCTGCGGAGGCTCGGCAAGCATCGGGTCGGCGCTTCCTGCGTCTACGTGAACAAGCTCGCCGACGTCGACATGGGGGTGCTGCGCGAGCTGGCGAGGCTCGGCTACGAGCACATGGGGTCGACGACCGACAGCTTCGTGCCGCGCTAGTCCGCCGCCGGGCCCGCGCTGCCGAGCGGCGACCCGGCCCCCTAGCGCTTGCGCAGCTTCCAGACCTGCTCCGAGGGGAAGCGTTTGGCCCAGTCGGCCGGGACGCCGAAGCTGTCGCCCGAGGCGTCACCGGGGGCACGCGGCTCGATCAGCTCCTCGACCTCGAACCCCGTGCGCGCGAACAGGGCGAGCCAGCCGGAGAAGGGCAGGTTGAACTCCACGCCGCCCGGCTCGTGGGCCACGTCCCTGAAGTCGAGGCGGTGCAGGGAGAAGTAGTCGCGCTCCAGGCGGTAGCTCACGTCGCCGCCGTCCCAGGGCGTGCAGACCTCTATGAGCGGGTGGTTGCCCATGAACACGAGGCGCCCGCCCGGCCGCAGGATGCGATGGGCCTCGGGCACCCACGCGTAGGGGTCGCACCAGATCGCCGCCCCGTACTCGCTGATCGCGAGGTCGAAGCTCGCGTCGGCGAACGGGGTCGCCTCGGCGTTGCCGTGGACGAGCGTCACGTCGAGGCCGTGCTCGGCGGCCAGCCGCCTCGCCGTCTCGAGCTGCCTCTCCGAGTTGTCGATGCCGGTCACGCGCGCGCCGCGGCGCGCCATCCACGCCGAGACGTAGGCGGTGCCGCACCCGAGCTCGACGGCGTCCATGCCGGTCATGTCCTCGGGCAGCAGGCGCAGCTCGCTCTCGGGCAGGCCCCAGATGCCCCACACGGGCTCGCGGCGCGCCCAGTCGCGCGCGCCGCGAGCCGCCCACCAGTCGGCGTTGGCGTCCCAGTAGTCGCGGTTGTGCGCCACGTGCTCGGCCAGGGTGTCCGGCGTGCTCTCGTCGGCCATGCCTCGATGCTACGGGAGGGCCGGGCGAGCGGCGGCCACGCCCGCCGACTGGCCGCGCGACCCCGGGCGGTCAGGCCGTCTCGGCGGCGGTGCCCTTCCAGTCGGCGGGCATCTGCAGAGGCTTGCGCTCGACGACGCGGATGTTGTTGCCGAAGGGGTCGCGGATCGCGAAGTCGATGCCGTAAGGGCGCTCCTCGGGCTCCTCGCGGATCGTCACGCCCTGGGCCTTCAGCTCCTCGCAGAAGCCGCGCGCGTCGTCGGTCAGGAAGCCCACGGCGAAGCCCGACGCCCCCTTGGCCACCAGCTCGCGGATCTGCTCGGCCGACTCGGGGTCCACGCTCGGCGGGGCCACGAGCTCGAGCAGGATGTCGCGGCCGGGCTGGTCCTTGGGCCTCACGGTGAGCCAGCGCATCGGACCGAAGTCGATGTCGGCCGAGACCTCGAGTCCGAGCTTCCCCACGTAGAAGTCGAGCGCCTCGTCCTGGTCGAACACCCAGACGTGGGACAGGTTGATGCCGGTGATCATCTCTTCGCCTCCGTGGCCTCGGGGCTCGCGCTGCCGTCCCCTGCGGCCGTGGGGGCAGCGTAGGCGTTCTCGCTCCGCGGCGCTTCTCCGAAACTGCTGGGCCGCGTCCACGTGCTGATGAAGCACGTCGGCACCGGCGCCGGGCCCTTGCCGAGGCGGTAGGCGGCGGGGGAGACGCCGACGACCTCCTTGAACGTGCGGCTGAACGTGCCCAGGCTGTTGAAGCCGACGTCGAAGCAGGCGTCGGTCACGCTGCGACCCTGCTCGCGCAGCAGGTACATCGCCCTCTCGACGCGGCGGCGCTGGAGGTAGCGGTGCGGCGTCTCGCCGAAGACCTCCTTGAACGTCCTGATGAAGTGCGCCTGCGACATGCCCACCAGGGCCGCGAGGCGTCTCACGTCGAGCTCCTGGCGGTAGAGCCTGTCCATCTCGTCGCGTGCCCTCAGCATGCGGCGGTTGCGCTCCGCCGCGGGGCTCGAGGACGGGCTCACGCCTCCGCTCCGGCCGCGACCTCGCGCGCCAAGGCGGCCGCCAAGGTCCCCTTGGGCTCGACGACCACGGAAGAGAGACCCAGCCACTCGGCCATGAGACGCAGCTCGCGGGCCAGCGCGGCGGCGACCTCCGTGTCGCGGCGCCGACGCGCGCCCGGCGCGGGCGCCTCCTCGCTCCAGGCCGCCAGGACCCGGAGCTCGCGCGCCCTGCGCTCGGCCTTCAGGTCCACGCGCGCGACCATCTGGTCGCCGAGGAGGAACGGCAGCGTGTAGTAGCCGTAGACGCGCTTGTGGGCGGGCGTGTAGATCTCGATGCGGTAGTCCATCCCGAACTGCCGCAGCAGGCGGTCGCGGTACCAGCAGGCGGGGTCGAACGGCGAGAGCAGGGCGGCGCCCGTCGCCCTCCCCGGGTCCTCGGCGCCCGCGTAGAGCAGCGCCTTCTCCCTCCAGCCCTCGACCCGCACCCACCGGGCCAGCCCGCGCTCCACGGCCGACTCGGCCAGCGGCTTCGCCTGCGTCACCTTGATCCTGAAGTGGTCGCCGATGTCGGCCACGGTGCCGATCCAGTTCGCGGACAGGGCGATGTCGAAGAGCCGCTGCTGCGCCTCGCGCGTCGGCCGCGCCGGGAGGCAGGCGTGCTCGCCCCAGGCCCTGGCCGGCGAGTCGTAGAGGCGCTGGAAGTTGGGTCGCCCGGCCACCGCGGCGCGCCCCGTGAAGAACAGGTACTCGAGCGCCTCCTTGGTGAGGCTCCAGTCCCACCAGCCCTGCCGCCGGGGCCCGCCCCGCTCCTCCTCGAGGTGCTCCAGGTCCTTGGCCGTCACGGGGCCCAGCTCGTGCACCGCGCGCTCCACCTCGTCGAAGAGCTCCGGCCTGTAGCGTTCGGGACGCCTGCGGAAGTACTTCGCCCACCTCTCCGCCAGGTCCGCCATGCGGAACCGCAGGGAGGGCAGCAGCTCGCGCGGCATCACCGACGCCTCGTGCCCCCAGTGCTCGAACGTCTCGCCCGAGGACCACAGGTAGGCGTCGAGAGCCTGCCGGTCGTAAGGGCCGAAGCGCGAGTAGAGGGGCAGGTAGTGCGCCCGGGCCAGGACGTTCACGCTGTCGAGCTGCAGCACGCCCTGGCGCAGCAGGTACTCGCGGAAGCGTCGCTGGCCGACCGCGCCGCCGGGTCGGCGACGCGCCAGGCCCTGCGCGTGCAGGAAGACGCGCCGGGCCTCCGCGGCGGTCAGCTTCTCCGTCACCCGGCAAGGCTACCAGTCCGGTGTCGCGGGCCGAAAACGCACCGGGTGGCGGGCCAGGGGGAGGCCCCGCCGCGGACCCCGAGCTGTCACGCCGAACAGGCGACGCGCCCCCTCATCGGGTCCCGGCGGCGCTCCACCCTCCTCATGACGGCAGCCCCTAGCTTCGCGCCCACGGAGGTGGGACATGGCGCAGGACCTGCGAGGCAAGAGGGTCGCCTTCCTCGTCGCGGAGAAGGGCACGGAGGACGTGGAGCTCGTCGAGCCCCTGCGCGCCGTGCTGGAGGCTGGGGCCGAGACCGTGCTCGTCGGGCCGAGCGAGGGCAAGGCCACGACGCGCAACCACGACCTCGAGCCGGGCAGCGACTACGAGGTCGACGTAGCCTACGAGGACGCGAGGGAGAGCGACTACGACGCCGTGGTCATCCCCGGCGGGACCGTCGGCGCCGACAGGCTGCGCATGAACGACGCGGCGGTGCGCTTCGTCCGCTCGTTCTTCGATGCCGGGAAGCCCGTCGCTGCCATCTGTCACGGGCCCTGGCTGCTCGTCGAGGCCGGGGTCGTGGAGGGCAGGCAGCTCACCTCCTACCCGAGCCTGCGCACCGACATCGTCAACGCCGGGGGCGAGTGGCTCGACCAGGAGGTCGTCGTCGACCAGGGGCTCGTCACGAGCCGCCGACCGGCCGACCTGCCCGCGTTCACCCTCAAGCTGGTCGAGGAGATCGCCGAGGGGGTGCACGCCGGGCAGACGGCGTAAGTCGCAAGTGGGTCTGTCTCTGGCTCCGGTGTGGACCGGCCGGGAGTTGCTGGTCCATGCCTTCTCCCAGCCATAGGATCTTATTGCGTCGAATTTGTTAGAGCGAGTTATGATGCCCTCAACAAGCGAGCAATAAGCCGCCCCTTGCTGACCGGTGCCCTAGTTCACCGACGGTTCATCTGATGAAAATTCGTCTTCTGCTTCGTCGACTCAAATGAACAAGAAGAAACGTCGAGTTGATTTATTGGCGCGCCAAGCTGGCCGCGAATTGGACGACGCGCTCTTACTCTTGTGGGACGCTGGCTTGGATCACGTTTTGAGTCCGGGCTACGTACTAAAGGGCTCAGAACTTGAACGCGCAAGGAGGGCACTGGGCCTTACTGCCCGGCGTGATCTCGCCTCGCTAAGGTATTGGAGCGCCCGCTTGGGCGTAGGAATCGATGACCTCCAAGACCTCCTTGCCGCAGAGGGTCTTGGTAGACCTCCAAAGGACGGCAGGCTAAGAAAGCAGCAAATCAACTGGCTGTCCAGCTACCCTTCGCGCGAGCGAGCTGCAGGTTCCACCCATATAGATGCTTTTTCCGAAGCTGACCGGTCCTCAACCTCACGCGGCGAAGTATCAACAAAGGAGACTGACGAGGCTTTTGTCTGGACCACCATCGGTCGTGAGACCTCACTGCGATACCTAGACGTCAACGAGGTTGAAGCAATCCATGAGGAGCTAGTTCGTGACTTCGCTTCGGATTCTGACCCGATTCAGCCAGCCGGGGTTCGAGATCGGGGCCTGCTGGAAGGGGCGGTCCATCGTCCCCACACTGCGTTGGGCGAAAAGCTGAAATACCCCACAGTTGAAATGGCCGGCGCGGCACTGCTTTGTAGTCTAGTACATGACCATCCTTTTCACAATGGAAACAAGCGAACAGCTTTAGTATCGCTTCTAGTCTTTCTTGATGAGAATGGCCTCTTGTTGGAGTGCGAAGATGACGCCATTTTCCAGTTAGTGCTGCGCCTTGCTCGCCACGGTGTTGTGGACAAAAAGGAGAATAGCCTTGCCGACCGCGAGGTTCTCTATGTTGCGAAATGGTTGAAGGACCGTACTCGCTGGATTGAGAGGGGTGACCGCCCAATCCCGTGGAGAAGGCTGCGCCAAATAATCACATCGTTTGGCTGCCAGTTTGAGTCAACCGGTAATGGTCCAGGGCGATATCGTATAGAACGAACCATTAGGCTGCAGAGTCGTTTTCTAGGACGGAATATCCCGCGTACCCGCAAGCTGACGTCGGTGATTCAGGTCGTTGATGACGGGCGCGATTTGCCCGCAAAAACGATTAAGAAGGTGCGAAGTGAGCTGGAGCTCGATGAAGAGCACGGAGTCGATAGCCAGTTGTTCTATGTAAGGGGCGGGCTCACGGTGAGCGCCTTTATCGCCCGATATAGGAAGCTGCTGAAGAGGCTTGCGCGGCTGTAGCTCACGGTTGTTCAGGTCCCAGAACGCTTGATGTTGCGGCCAGGGCGAAACTACCGCATCTATCAGTTCGGCTTTGAACCCGCTTTGCTCCTCTTTCTAGGATGCGCCTCTTCCGGCGTTTCACGGCTCGCACAGATGGGATTCGGAGGCACTTGTAACGCCCAATATTGTCGTCCTCAGGCGACGAGGAACGCGGCGGCCACCGCCAGCAGCGTCCGCAGCGTCAGGCGCGCCTCGGTGCTGAGGAGGTAGACGGGCTCCCACGCGTCCGGGTCGAACTTGGCCTTGAAGGCGTGGAGCCCGGCGAAGTCGTAGAGCCGCCGGCCGCGGCGCACGGCGACGCCCTCCAGCCGGCTCAGCCAGCGCGGCGCGGCGTCCGGCGCGGGCCGGTCGCCGGTGAGCACCGGGGCCGCCCCCTCCGGAGCGCGCCCGTCCGCCGCCACGGTCGCCAGCGGCGCCAGGCCGAGCGTGAGCCTGTCGGCGTCGGCGGCCAGGGCCCGCAGGGCGGCGTCGATGAGCAGCTCGGTGGTGCCGTTGGGCGCGGCCGGGTGCCTGACGACCTTCTCCACGAGCCAACCGCGGCGCCTCGGCACCGGGCAGGCGGAGAGGTAGGCGGCGACCCGGCCCGGCGTCCCGTCGGCGCGCGTCCCGCCCCAGCGCGCCACGAACAGCCGGCGGTCCCGCAGCACGCGCGGGTCGGCGCGCGAGGCGTCGGAGTGCGCCAGGAACCTCAGCCGCGGCAGGCGCTTGTGGCGCAGCCACGCCGCGTGGCAGGCCCTCAGCTCGGGCCCGAGCTCGGCGGCGGCGGGCTCCTCGGCCACCGTGACGCCCTTGTTGACCGCCCTGTTGCGCTGCGCCCGCAGCGATGCCTTGGCGTCGAAGCGCCGCCCCCACGAGCGCGCCTCCCAGGTGGGCTGGAGGCCGATGAGGTGCTCGGCGTGCCCCCGCGCGCCCAGCGCGGCCACGAACCTCTCCTCGGCCGCGAAGTAGCAGACCGCCTCGCCGGCGCGGCGGGCGTCTGCCTCGAACTCGTCCGCGACGGCGTCGAGCCGCCCGTCCGGCGCGACGGGCGCCCCGGCGACGACGCGCACCCCGGCCGCGCTGACGTAGCCCACCACGGCGTCGCCGGAGCGGCTGAACCAGCGGCGCATGCCGGGGTCGAGGACCTGGTGCGAGGTGGAGTTCCAGCCGTGGGCGAGCACGAGGGCGCGGGCGCGCGCCAGCTCGGTCGCGAACGCTGTGTCGCTGAGGGGCTTGCCGGGGCGGAGTCGTGCTAGGAGGTCGGCGGCGAGCACCGGCGAAGCCTAACGCGCCGCAGCTATACTCGCCGTGTTGTCACGCCTCGGACCCACAGTCGTCAGCGTCGCAGACCTGAGGCGCCTGGCGCGTCGCCGGCTGCCGCGGATGGTGTTCGACTACATCGACGGCGGCGCCGAGGACGAGCGGACCCTGCGCGCCAACGAGGCCGCCTTCTCCGAGCTGACGTGGCGGCCGCGCTCGGCGGTCGTGCACCCGCAGGTCGACATGAGGACCACGGTCCTCGGCCACGAGCTCTCCATGCCCGTGATCCTCGCGCCCGTCGGCTCGAGCCGGCTGTTCTGGCCGCGCGGCGAGGCCGAAGCCGCCGCGGCCGCGGGCGAGGCCGGGACCGTCTACACGCTCTCGACGCTGTCCGGCACGCGTCTCGAGGAGGTACGCGCGGCCAGTAGCGGTCCCTGTTGGTACCAGCTCTACCTCTGCGGCGGGCGCGACGTGGGCCTCGCCGCCGTGCGGCGCGCCAAGGCCGCCGGCTACTCGGCGCTGGTCGTGACCATCGACACGCCGGTGGCGGGCATGCGCGAGCGCGACGTGCGCAACGGCACGAGCCAGCTCATCGCCAGGCGCTTCCCCGACCTCGTGCCCTTCCTGCCGCAGCTGCTGACCAGGCCGGGCTGGCTCTACGACTTCTGGCGCGACGGCGCCCCCCTGAGCTTCCCGAACATCGTGCTGCCCGAGGGCCCCATGCCGTACGCCGACATCGGGGCCCAGCTCGCCGCAGCCGCGGTGTCGTGGGGCGACCTCGCGTGGATCGCTGAGGCCTGGGGCGGGCCGATCGTCGTCAAGGGCGTGCACACCGCCGACGACGCCAGGCGCGCCGTGGACGCCGGCGCCAGCGCGGTGGTCGTGTCGAACCACGGGGGCAGGCAGCTCGACGGCGTGGCGCCCACGCTGCACGTCCTGCCCGAGGTGGTCGCGGCCGTGGGCGACAGGGTGGAGGTCCTGCTCGACGGCGGCGTGCGGCGCGGCGGCGACGTGGCCAAGGCGCTGGCGCTGGGCGCGCGGGCCGTCCTCGTCGGCCGGGCGTACGCCTACGGCCTGGGCGCGGCCGGTCGCGCCGGCGTGGCCAAGGCGCTCGAGATCCTGCGCAGCGAGCTCGAGCGCACGCTGCGGCTGCTCGGGTGCCCCTCGGTGGCCGAGCTGGACGCGAGCTACCTCGGCGAGCCGGAGCTCTGGCCGGTCGCCTCGTCGCCCACGACGCAACGGAAGGCCGCGGCCCGCTAGGGCGACGGACGAGCGCGGGCGGGCGCTAGGCGGACAGGAGCAGCTCGAGGTAGGCCCTGAGCTGGCCCAGCTGGCGCCTCAGGACCCCAGGGTCCTTGGTCGCCCGCGCCAGCAGGAACGCGCCCTCGATCGTCACGAAGAAGTGGTCGGCGACCGCCGGGAGGTCGGCCCTCCGGAGGGCGGGCAGCGTCCGCGCCGCGCGCTCCAGCAGCTGCGTCAGCCGCGTCCGCCAGTGCGCGATCGAGCGGAGGACCGGCTCGCCGATGCCGGCCTCCTCGAGCTGGTTCTCGTAGATGAACGAGACCATGAGGCAGGTGGGCTGCTCGTCGAGGGGCGCGTCGCCCAGCGCCTGCAGGCGCGCCACGACGTGCAGCAGCTGCTCGCCGCCGTCGCCAGAGCGCGCCTCGGCCTCGGCGATGAGGTCCTCGAGGAACGCGATGTCGTCGTCGACGTAGGCGTCGACGACGGCCCGGCCGAGGTGCGCCTTCGACGGGAAGTGGTGGAAGAACGCGCCCTTCGAGGCCCCGGCGCGGGCGACGACGGCGTCGACCGAGGTGGCCGAGAACCCGTGCGCGGCCACCAGCTCCCTCGCGGCCGCGACGATCCGTTCCCTCACCGGCGCTGACCTGACTGCCATGCCCACATCCTAGCAGGGTTGACAGACCGACTGGTCGGTGGCTAACATCCCAGACCGACTGGTTGGTCGGTCACGCGGAGCGGTCCGGCGGCCGTCGTGGAGGTGAAGGGATGTTCGAGCGAGACAGCCGCTACGTGGGGGCCGAGGGGCTCAGGGTCCGCTACCGCGTCAGGGGGCCGCGGAGCGCGCCGCCGCTGGTCCTGCTGCACGGGATCATGGGCAACGCCTGGGAGTGGGACGCCGCCGTCGAGCGGCTGCTCCCGCGCTTCAGGGTCTACGCGCCCGAGCTGCGCGGGCACGGACGCACCGAGTGGCGTCAGCCCTACACGGTGCCGCGGCTGGGCGACGACGTCGCCGCCCTCGTCCGAGCCCTCGACCTGTGGGACGTGACGGTCCTGGGGCACTCGCTGGGCGGCCTGGCCGGCATCTTCGCCGTCGCCGGCCATCCGGGCAGGTTCGGTCGCCTCGCCGTCGTGGACGTAGGGCCGAGGAGCCTCGTCGGGCCGGCCGCCGCCGGCGTCGCCGCCGCGCTCCGCCGCTTCGCGCGCCGGTCGTACGCGGACCCCGAGGAGGCCCTCGCGGAGTGGCTGGGCGGCGACCCTTACGCCCGCTCCGAGCTGCTGCGCCACTACGTGACGCACGGTCTGGCGCGCGGACGCGACGGCCTCTACCGCTGGCGCTACGACGCCGCGGGCCTGCTGAGGTTCGTCGAGGACCCGGTGGAGCCCGCCGCGGTGGAGGACGCCCTGCGGCGCATCGAGGTCCCCACGCTGGTGCTGCGCGGCCGGCACAGCCCGGTGCTCCCCGCCGCCGAGGCCGTGGCGATGACCCGGCTGCTCAGGCGGGGTGAGCTGCGCGAGGTGCCGGGGGCGTCGCACGACATGGGCGTCCAGCAGCCGGAGGCCGTGGCGGCGGCGGTGCTGGAGTTCGCCGACGGCGCGCCGCGGCGAGGGCTCGTCGGGGGCAGGCGACCCCCGACGGCCGACGCGAGCGGCGGTGCCGCGTCCCGCCGGCCCGCCCACCTCGCCGACTGCCGCGTCGCTGTCCTGTGAGCGGGGCCGCCGCGCGGGAGTCCTGTAGCGGCGTCGCCGCGTCGCGGTCCTGTGACCGTGGCCCCCGCCTAGGGCCTCTCGGTGAACGCCCACCACTGGCCGTCGGGGTCCTGGAGCTCGAACTCCACGTCGCCCCACGGACGCCTCACCGGCTCCGTCAGCTCCCGGCCGGGGTCCTGGTGGTCGAGGGGCCGCAGGCCGTTCGCCCTCGCGCGTGCCAGGGCCGCGGCGGCGTCGCTCACCGCGGCGTGCAGGACCGGTCGTCCGCGCACCTCGCCCTCGCCTCCGGGGCGGAGCATGACCTCGGCGTCGCCCATCTCTAGCCAGTGCATGCCCTCGTAGCCTCGCCGGTAGGTGAAGCCCGCGCGCTCGTACCGGGCGCGCGACGCGTCGGTGTCGCGGCAGAAGAGCACCGCGTGGTGGAGGACCGTGATCATCTCGCACCCCCTCGGCGGTCGACGACAGCTCAGCGGTCCGCGCCGGTCGTGCTAGCTTGTCCGGCCGTGCCGAGCGAGCTGCTCGCGCTGGCGGCCCCGCACGTCGGCGAGCCCCCTGAGGTCGCCGACCTCTCCCAGAGCCACGGCGAGTCGTCGGTGTGGCGCGTGTCGGGGCCGCTCGGCACGGTGGCGCTGAAGGCGCACCGGCAGGGGCGCAAGTTCCATCAGGAGCTCTCCGCCTACCGCGACTGGCTGCCGCGGCTGGCCGGACCCCCGGGGGTGCGCGTGCCGCGGCTGCTCGCCCACGGCGAGCGGCACCCGCGCGCCCTCGTCGTGAGCTGGGAGGCGGGGGAGGTCATCGAGAACGCCTCCATCGGCAGGCGCGCGGCGCTGGCGCTCCACCGCAGCGCCGGCGCCTTCCTGCGGGCCCTCCACGACCTGCCCTACGCCGACGAGGACCCGGTGACGCCGCGCGCGGCGTACGCGGCGCGGCTGGAGGCCTGGAGCGAGCGGGCCCGCGGCGTGGTGCCTTCTTCCGTGACGGCGAACGTGGCGTACGCCCTGGGCGAGGCCCTGCCGAGCCTCGAAGGAGCGTCCCGCGTTCGCTGCCACCGCGACTTCACGCCGGGCAACTGGCTGGCGGCGGAGGACGGGGCGCTCGTCGTCATCGACTTCGAGCACGCCCGGCCCGACCTGTGGCTGGCGGACCTGGTGCGCCTCTGGACCGGCCCGTGGCGGAGCCAGCCCGCCCTGCGGGAGGCGTTCCTCGCCGGCTACGGGCGCGACCTCAGGGACGACGAGGAGGAGACCCTGCGGCGCTTGGCCGCGCTCTTCGCGCTGTCGACGGTCGTGTGGGCGAGGGAGCACGGCGACGGCGCGTTCGAGGCCCACGGCCGGGAGGTGCTGCGCTGGCTGGGGCTGGCCACGGGCTAGGGCGGGCGCGCGGCCAGCGGCGTGTCGCCGCCCGGCCTCAGGAGCGGCGGACCGGGTCGCGCGGGCCGGGCCCCGATCCACCGGGCCTAGGCGCCCGCGTCCTCCAAGGCCCGCAGCACAGCCCCCCACGCCTCCTCGGCGGGCGCTCCTACCTCCGCCAGCGCCGCCAGGTCCCCGCTCTCGTGGAGGAGCCGGCCCGCGGCGAAGGCGCTCGGCAGGGACGCCTCGAGCGCGTCGAGGAAGGCGCTCTGGCCGCTGTCCCGCCGCAGCGTGACGCTCACGTGCCAGGCCCAGAAGGCGTCTCCCAAGGCCGGCACCGGCCCCTCGACGGTCGGCCCCACGCGCTTGAGGTAGGGGACGACCTCGGCCATCACCGCGCTGCCCGCCCAGGCGTCCGGAGCGGCGAAGACGACGTGCCCCACGCCCGCCATGCGCGCCGCGCCCATGCACAGCGGGCACGGCTCCACGGTCGTGTAGAGCGTGGGCCGCGGCTCGTCGCGGCGGCGGTAGCCCAGCTCGAGGAGCGCGTTCACCTCGGCGTGCGCCAGCGGCACGCCGGCGATGTACGGCGTGCCGGGCACGTGCGGCGGCTCCTCCACCTCGATGCTCAGCCTGTTGCGTCCGCGGGCGACGACGCTCCCCTCGGAGTCGACGACGACCGCGCCGATCGGCAGCGAGCCGGCCACGTGAGCCTCCCAGGCCAGGTCCACGCACTCGCGCCAGACGTGGCTCAGCTCGGCGTAGCTCGGTGCCGCGAGAGCGGCTTCCCGCACGGCTCCCCCCTCAGCGCGCCAGGCTCATCTCGACGGCGCGCGCCTCCTCACCCTCCGGCGTGACCACCCACATCTCCATCGTCACGCCGCCGTCCTCGTCCGGGCCGAGGTCGATGCGCCAGCCCCAGGGCGGGCTGTCGCCCACCGACCAGCTCCCCACCAGCGCGACGGCGCGGTCGGTCGCCGGGCCCTCCAGCGACATGAGCTCGCGGTTCTGATGCCAGCTGTCGCCCCAGGCCGCCGTGGCCCGTCCGCCCTCGTCGCAGGCCAGGAGGATCGTGCCCTCGTGGGCCTCCGAGCGCAGGCTCCAGCGGTAGTCGAAGCGCAGCATCCTGCCGCCCACGACGCGGCGCAGCCGGCCGAACGCCGGCGAGGTCACGGGCTCCTGCGTCGGCGGCTCGTAGAGGACGTTCGTGCCCCTCAGCTCGTGCGCCTCGTCCGCGGTCCGCCCCAGCGCCTCGAAAGCGTTCATGGCAGGCCTCCCGTGGCCGCCAGCATACGTCAGTCGCCGGGAGCGGTCCCGAGACGGTCGGCGGTGACGGGCGCG